>CAYXMB010000086.1:0-6225 GCA_964466085.1 uncultured Ruminococcus sp. | reverse complement strand
ACATCAAGTTCGGACAGCACGCGCATTGCTTTTTTCACCGTATTGGGAATATCGTGAAGTTTCAAATCGAGAAATACTTTATGCCCTCTCTTTTTTATCTCGCGAACGATTGACGGTCCTTCGGCATAATACAATTCCATGCCGATTTTAACAAACGGTTTTTCTCCTTTGAACTTATCGAGAAATTCGAAAGTCTTTTCGGCACTGTCGAAATCACACGCTATAATTACATCCTTACTCATTGTGTGCTCCTCCTATAATATCTTTTAAATTATTTATTCCGTATTTATCCATAACTTCGGGAAGCTTGTTTATTATATCCCGACATATATACGGGTCGATTAGATTTGCGGCACCGATTTCAACCGCAGTCGCGCCCGCAAGCATCATTTCTATAACGTCTTCCGCAGAAGAAACGCCGCCCATGCCGATTATCGGAATTTTAACGGCATCGTAAACCTGGTAAACCATTCTCAGAGCTACGGGGAATATCGCAGGACCCGAAAAGCCGCCCATCTTATTTTTTATCACGGGCTTTTTCGTTTTAAGATTTATTCTCATACCGAGAAGCGTGTTTATGAGGCTGATTCCGTCGGCTCCTGCGCTTTCGGCGGCTTTTGCAATAGTCACAATATCGGTAACATTAGGGGACAGCTTCACTATCACGGGCTTCTTTGTCACTTTTTTTACAGCTTTTACAACAGAAGCGCAACTTTCGGGATCGGTTCCGAAGCTCATTCCGCCTCCGTGAACGTTGGGACAACTGACATTGACTTCAATCCAGCCGACCTGCTCCTCTAAGCCGAGTTTTTCGCATGTATAAGCGTATTCATCTACGGAAAAGCCGCTGACGTTTGCCATTACCTTTTTATGAAAACATTTTTTCAGCTTCGGCAATTCCTCGCTTATTACTTTGTCGACGCCGGGATTTTGCAGTCCTACGGCATTTATCATACCCGCCGTGCACTCTGCGATTCTCGGCGTGGGATTGCCGAATCTCGCTTCCGAAGTAGTACCTTTAAAAGAAAACGTGCCCAAAATGTTAATATCGAACAGTTCGGCGAATTCATATCCGTATCCGAAAGTCCCGGAAGCCGGTATTATCGGATTATCGAGTTCGATTTTGCAAAGTTCGGTGCTTAATCTTCCCACAATATCTCCTCCTTTTTCATAACAGGTCCGTCTTTACATATTCTTTTATAACCCGCTATGGTTTTGCAAGAGCATCCCATGCAAGCTCCGAATCCGCATCCCATTCGTTCCTCGAAGCTCATCTGACCACTCGTCTTCGACGACTTCCAAACCGCCTTCAGCATAGGTTCGGGACCGCACGCATAGAAATAAGAATATTTATCCGGAAAAGCATCGGTTACAAAGCCTTTTTTACCGTAGCTTCCGTCAACGGTAGTAACGTTAACTTCACATCCGAGATCGCGAAATTCCTTTTCGAGAAAAATCTCGCTTTCAGTATTAAATCCGAGTATAACCGATACTCTCTTTCCTTGTTTGAGGAGCTCTTTTGCCGCCATGTAAAGAGGCGGTACGCCGACTCCTCCGCCGATAAGCAAAGGTTCATTGCCCGAAAGCGTCAAATCATAGCCGTTTCCGAGTCCCGTCAACACGTCGAGTTTCTCGCCTTTTTGCATACGGGATAAAACTTCGGTTCCTTTACCGACAACTTTATAAATGACGGTGACGCTGTTTTCGTCCTTGTCGCAAACCGATATGGGACGGCGCAGGTAAAGCCCTTCAAGCTTTATATTTACGAATTGGCCGCTTGAAGTGACGGCACTAACGTCACCGAACATTCTCATTCCGTAAACGTTTTCGGCAAGTGTGCGGTTTTCGGCAATTTCCAATATAACCTGTTTCATTTTCGCCTCACATTATGCATTTATGGTCGATATCGTAAGAGTCGTTTCTTCCAAAACATCCAGGAGAACTCTCACTGTGTCAAGAGAGGTAAACATCGTAACGTTGTTCTCGATAGCCGAACGGCGTATCTGTTGGCCGTCGCTCTCCTGAGTGGATGATGCTCCTATATCTTTCGTGTTTATTACGTAAGCTATATGTCCCTGACGGAGCGCTTCGGGTATCTCGTCGCTTCCGTCTGCGATTTTCTCCAAAATGTGAGTGCGTATTCCGTTTTCCTTGAGGAACATCGCAGTACCGTAAGTTGCGAGAATATTAAATCCGAGATTATAAAATCTGCGTATGAGAGGGAGAGCCTCATCTTTATCCTTATCTGCGACGGTTACAAATACGGAACCGTAATTTTGCACGTGAGTTCCCGCCGCCTGCAAAGCCTTGTAAAGTGCACGGTTCAACTTATTGTCGTACCCTATAGCCTCTCCGGTAGATTTCATTTCGGGTGAAAGATAAGCGTCAAGACCCTTGATTTTGTTAAATGAGAACACGGGAACTTTAACGTAGTAACGTTCTTTTTCCGTAGGATAAATATCGAATATTCCCTGCTCTTTGAGAGTTTTTCCGAGTATTACTTCCGTTGCGATATCGGCAAGGCTGTATCCCGTCGATTTCGAAAGGAAAGGAACCGTTCTCGAAGAACGGGGATTTACCTCGATAATGTATACTTTTTCATTCTCGTCAACGATGAACTGCACATTGTAAAGTCCGATAATTCCGATGCCCAAGCCGAGTCTTTTCGTATATTGCAAAATAATGCCTTTTACTTTATCGGAAATGCTGAAAGGAGGGTAAACGCTTATCGAATCTCCGGAGTGAATTCCGGTACGTTCGACAAGTTCCATAATTCCCGGAACAAACACGTCTCTGCCGTCGCAAATGGCATCGACTTCAAGCTCTTTTCCCTGAATGTATTTGTCGACAAGAACGGGCTTGTCCGAATCTATCTCAACCGCCGTTTTCAAATAATGTCTCAGCTGCTTTTCGTTCGTTACAATCTGCATAGCTCTTCCGCCGAGAACAAAACTGGGTCTTACAAGTACGGGATAGCCGATATCTTCGGCAGCGGCGATACCGTCTTCTATATTTGTTACGGCCTTTCCTTTGGGTTGCGGTATATTTAATTCTTCGAGAACTTTTTCAAAACTGTCACGGTTCTCCGCACGCTCGATAGCCTCGCAATCCGTTCCTATTATTTTCACTCCCCTGTTCATGAGAGGTTGAGCGAGGTTTATCGCCGTTTGACCTCCGAGAGACGCTATAACGCCTTCGGGCTGTTCGAAATCGATGATTTCCATAACGTCCTCGACAGTCAGCGGTTCGAAATAAAGCTTGTCGGCCACTGTATAATCCGTAGATACCGTTTCGGGATTGTTGTTTATTATAATGGCTTCGTATCCTTCGCTCCGAATAGCCTGTACGGCATGAACGGTCGAATAGTCGAATTCCACGCCCTGCCCTATACGAATAGGTCCCGCTCCCAATACGACTATCTTCTTTTTATCGGTAAGTCTCGATTCGTTCTTTCCGCTGTACGATGAGTAAAGATATGCGATGTAACTGCCCGTATGCAGAGTATCCACCATTCTGAAAGAAGGGACTATTCCGTTTTCTTTACGTGCGGAATATATTTCATATTCCGTTTTTCCCAAAAGACGGCCTATGTATTTATCCGAAAAGCCCATTTCTTTCGCTTTTTTCAAAACGCTTATTTCGCCGTTGCTCTCTTTGATACCGTTCTCGGTGTCGACAATGCTTTTAAAAGCTTCAAGGAAAAGAGGCGTTATCATCGTAGCCTTATGAAGCTCTTCGATACCGTATCCTCTTCTGAGCAATTCGAATACGGCGTAAATATTATCGTCTCTGAATTCGGAAATATGCTCGAATATCTCTTTGTCGCTCACAGTGTCGAATTTAGGCAGGTGAAAATGGGTAACACCCGTTTCAAGAGAGCGAACCGACTTAAGAAGGCACTCTTCCAAAGTGGACCCTATTCCCATAACCTCTCCCGTAGCTTTCATTTGCGTGCCGAGAGTGTTCGACGCATCCGAAAACTTATCAAACGGGAATCTGGGGAATTTCGCAACTATATAATCAAGGCTCGGTTCTATGGCGGCGGTACCTCCCGCTACGGAAATATCCTCAAGTGCCATACCCATTGCTATCTTTGCCGTTACTCTTGCTATCGGATATCCGCTTGCTTTCGAAGCAAGCGCCGACGAACGGGAAACGCGGGGATTTACCTCGATAAGATAGTAATTGCTCGAATAAGGATCAAGAGCAAATTGTACGTTGCAACCGCCCTCTATCTTCAGCTCTCTTATGATTTTTATTGCGCTGTCGTTAAGCATTTTTTTATCATGTTCGTTAAGCGAAAGTATAGGCGCGACTACCGCCGAGTCTCCCGTGTGAACACCGACGGGATCGATGTTCTCCATACCGCAGATGGTAATCGCACGGTCGTAGGAATCTCGCATTACCTCAAATTCGATTTCCTTGTATCCCTTTACGCTCTTTTCTATTAACACCTGATGCACGGGCGAGAGTTTAAAAGCATTGCGACCTATTGTCACAAGCTCATCTTCATTATAAGCAAATCCTCCGCCGGTGCCTCCGAGAGTAAACGCGGGGCGAAGCACTACGGGATAACCTATCTCGTTTGCCGCTGCCTTTGCCTCGTCCAAATCATACGTTATTTTCGACGGAATGACGGGCTCTCCGATTGACTCGCACATTTCCTTAAACAGTTCTCTGTCTTCGGCACGTTCGATACTTTCACCCGAAGTACCCAAAAGTTCGACTCCGCACTCTTTAAGTACGCCCTTCTTTTCAAGTTGCATTGCGAGATTGAGTCCCGTTTGACCGCCGATGCCCGGAACAATGGCGTCGGGTCTTTCGTACCTCAGTATCTTCGCTACGTATTCAAGAGTCAGCGGTTCCATATATACCTTATCCGCAATCGACGTATCGGTCATTATGGTTGCGGGGTTCGAGTTGCACAGTATTACCTCATAACCTTCTTCTTTAAGTGCAAGGCACGCTTGCGTTCCGGCATAATCGAATTCCGCCGCCTGTCCTATTACAATAGGTCCCGAACCTATTATCAGTACCTTTTTTATATCTGTTCTCTTTGCCATTTTCTTTCCTCCCGAATAATATTATTTATCTGATTTATATACTGTTTTGCCGTTACAAACGGTAAGACAACATTTGCCGAATACCTCAATTCCCTCAAAGGGAGTTGCTTTTCCTTTTGATAAAAATTCACGTGAATCTATCCTGTGTTTTTCATTGAGCTTCCAAACCGTAAAGCCGTCATTCATCGGAATTTTAAATCTCGCTCTCGGTGCCGCAGCCATTAAATTCACCAGTTTTTCAAGGGTGATTATGCCTGTTCTCACAAAATTTGTATACATAACGGAAAATGCGGTTTCGAGTCCCACTACACCGAAAGCGCTTTTTTCAAGTCCCCTGTCTTTTTCTTCAAGACTGTGGGGAGCGTGGTCTGTCGCTATCATATCGATAACACCGTTTTTCAACCCTTCGACAAGCGCCTCTCTGTCCTCCGGAGAACGCAAAGGAGGATTCATCTTAAATCTGCCTTCTTCACGCAAATTTCCGTCATCGAGCAACAGATAGTGCGGTGCGGTCTCACAAGTTACGTCAAGCCCTTCTCTTTTAGCTTTTTCGATTAACCGAACACTCTCTTTGCAGGAAATATGGCATACATGATACGGCACACCGGTCTCTCGAACCAAATTCAAATCTCTTTCGATAGGGCGCCATTCGCTTTCGCCGGAAATACCCCGATGACCGTGAATTCTCGCATATTCTCCCTTGTGAATATATCCTCCGCAAAGCAGCGAATTGTCTTCGCAATGAGCAACCACCGTTTTACCCGCTTTTTTCGCCTCATTCATTGCCTCTCGCATGATTTTTGCATCCTGAATGCCTTTTCCGTCATCGGAAAAAGCGACGACGTATTGCGAAAGGGATTGCATATCGGAAAGCTCATGCCCGTTCTGACCGACTGTAATCGAACCGTAAGGATATACGTTTACAAGTGCATCACGTTCGATTATTTCCGTCTGTTTTTTCAGATTTTCGATACAGTCCGGAA
The DNA here is from genome assembly GCA_964466085.1 of uncultured Ruminococcus sp. Classification (GTDB taxonomy): domain Bacteria; phylum Bacillota; class Clostridia; order Oscillospirales; family CAG-272; genus RUG14199. Next base: position 179 of record CAYXMB010000086.1, on the reverse strand, counting down.
CGGGAGAAAGATTGGGCATCGTGCAAACCGCCGTATATCCGCCGTGCGCCGCCGCAAGAGTTCCCGTCAGAACCGTTTCCTTATAAGAAAAACCCGGTTCGCGAAAATGCACATGCACGTCGCAAAAACCGGGAAATACGGTATAATCGGATGTGTTGAATTCTTCATTGGAACAAAGA
>CAYXMB010000085.1:0-6233 GCA_964466085.1 uncultured Ruminococcus sp. | reverse complement strand
TGCGTGGTTTAGAAACCGAAGCAAATCGATTCGATGATTTGTTTTCATCAAAAAAATATTCATCGAATTGTTGGTGTGGCGGTACATTAATATCTATGTATCACACTATGTTCGAGGAAAAAACAAGAATGTTATTGGCAGCTTCAACCATAGATAATTTATTGGATATTCATTCAAAAAACCCGGAATTATTATTACCTAAGGAAATCGATAAAGCATATAAGGAATATATTCAAAGGTTAATCGATTAAAAATTTTATAAAAAAGCTTTTATTTTTAAGTACTTCGTCATTTCTCGGAGATTCCGCCTATATTCTACCTATAAGGGATTGTATTTTAATGAAGAAAGTAGTATCTTTATATCATCAAATGAATGGAGGAATACATATGAATCAATTAGTTACGGGAAAATTTATAGCTTTAAAGAGAAAACAGAAAAATTTAACGCAGGAACAATTGGCGGAGAAACTCGGAGTTTCGAATAAGACTGTTTCAAAGTGGGAAACGGGAAAATGTATGCCGGACTATTCTATTGTAAAGAGTTTATGCAAAGAACTTGAGATTACGGTGACCGAATTGATGGACGGTGAAATATCCGAAGATAAAAGTGTTCGCACCTATGGTGATGAGCAAATTTTAGATTTATTGAAAAGAACGCAAGAGTTGGAAAAGCAAAAAAATATATTATACGGTGTTATTCTTATTGTGATGGGTATTGCTTTACAAGCTCTTTCATATGCATTCGGCGGCTCAAATTTTAAAGATTTTATTTCCGGCTTACTTATGGGGTTGTCAATTGCGGAAATGTTGATTGGAATTTATGTTGTCGGAAAGTCATTGTCGGGAAAATAAAATAAAAATTTAAGGCGTTTTTTTATTCTGCCACCAGTTTACCTCTCCCCGCTAACCGACGGCGTGTTAATTTATCATACCGGTGGTGCCTTATTCCGGGAGAGTTACGGTATCTGACTCAGACGCCCGTTTGATTTTGCAAAGCTGTGAATTGCTCGCACTGTTTTCGAAAGCATTCAATCAGGGATTACCGAATACGTAATTTCCAACGGTCAGTGAGGGGACAATTTCGGAGCAGTCGGCGCTGTCTGTTCTGCGGCAGAAAAATGCCCCGTCCGTTGGGTCATATTCTTTTTCAAGGGCATAGTAAAGAGCAAGCCTGTCCCGCCTCAGGTCGTTTGGGAAAATATCTTTGTAAAAGGATTTTTTCTTACAAGATTCGAATGCTCCGGGTTCAAAGACGACTCCGTCGGGAGTGTCGGGGAAGAATTCGCTTTCAAGTCTGTTAAGTATTGTAGCGCAAAATGCGGTTTTGACGAGAAGCGGTGCACCTTCGGTTTCAAAATGGCAAAGCCTTATTATTATTTCGGCATCCTCTTCGGACATTTTTTCAAAAGAGAAGCTCAGCGGCGGTGTGTTTTCCGCTGTTCTTTTTTCACTTTCGTCGCATGAAGGAATGGAAAAAGCGACAAGAAGCAGGGCCGCAATAAAAAACGTATATTTTTTTATTTTGTTCAACGCACTTGCACTCCTTTGCTTTTTTATATATTTTGCCCCGACGTGGAAAATATTATTTTGTAAATCGGCGAAATATCAAAAAACGTTTTGCCGGAAGTTCGGTCAAAAAGAAGGGCAACCGTTCGGGTTGCCCTTGAAAGTCTTGTTAAATTTTATTTTTCGGCAATTATTTTTCGAAGTGCTGCGTAGTCGGACAATGTTATTATGCCGTCGCCGTTGATATCGGCATTTGCATATACGATATCTTCTTCGGTATAATAACTTTTGATGTGATATTTCATGAAAAGAAGGTCGCGTGTCGTCACGATTCCGTTGCCGTCAACGTCTCCTTTAATTCCGTTAAGTTCGAGCTTTGCGTACAAGGTCATCGGGGATTGTGTGAATCCGACTGTTGTAATCGGTGCTCCCTCATAATCCGGAGTTATGTACCAACCCTCGAACGTGTAACCTTCGACTTCGGGTGCGGAAGGTGTGAAAACATTTCCGATAATTCCCGTTTCGGTCAGCGTTTTTCCGTTTACCGAAAGGTCAATGCTTCCGTATTCGATATCTTTTTTAGCGATTAATCTTATTTGAATTTTGTTAATTGCATATTTGCTTGATGTACCGCTTGAAGAACCGGCAACCGAGCCGTTTTTCTTCCATGAAGTCCAGCCTTTGTATCCGGCAGTTTCGATTCCTCTGTTTTGAAGGACTCTGTATTCAATATCGAAATAGTTTGCGAGATTGCCCGAAAGCGTTGCCGAGATACCGATTAAAGGATAATTTGACCGATAGCTTTCGCCTTCCGCCACGTTTTTCTTCGTATGACCGTCATATACTGTCATGGATACCGAACCGTCGACGTTACTTTTTTCTATATTGAGCTCAATACCTTTAACTGTTGCACCGTAGGTCATCGAACCGCCGCTGACGGCAGGGTGCCATTGTTCGCCGTAGTTTTCGGGCCATGTGAGGGTGGTATCGGAAAAAGCTCCGTAAACCGAATAGGTGAGTGTCGGTACGTTTGCACCGTAAGCGGTTTCAATATAAGCTATTCTCGCTTTGAGCCAGGTTTTCATATCATCGGTTACGTAATTCACCTGCTCTTCGAAAGATGCATCCGGAAGAACGTTATCCATTGTTGTGCTTATATCGGAGAATATATAGTACCATCTTGTGAAATTGGCCATGAGCGAATCCCATATTTGACTTTGGTATCCGTCAATCATCGACATTATATTTTCTTCCGACAGAACATCTTTTGCGGTATTTTCGTAGAAATTATTTACGATCTCGACGAATTCGGGATAGCGGAAAAGTTGCTTGTAAATATCGCATCTGTAAGCATCGGTTGATTCAACGAGGTTTTTACAAAAATCGGAATTCGTGCTTTGCTCACAGTCGGTTTGGAATCCGCATATGCGGTCGAAGTCCCAGATGGGCCCGCAGTGGATAACATCCGCTTCACCGTCGAAATAAAAGTACGTACTTGCAAGCATGCAGTCGATTTGCATACAAAGCTCGTTTACAAAATAGTACTGAATAAACGAATCCACGTCGATTTGGGATGCAACTTCTTCCCACGTTGAATCCGCACTGTAAAGAACCTCTTCAAATTCGTTGATTTTAGCATAAGCCGTTTCTTGGACTTTAAGACTCAGCTGTGCCGCTTCGGGAGTGGTTGTATCTTCGATGTCCGTTACATAATCTTTGAAAACGTAAGGTTTTTTACTGTAGTCTCCCACAATGTAAATATCATCCGACTCAACTCGCTTCGTCGATTCCATTTCGAGAATAACGCCGCATTCGTCATTTAAGTCGACTCTGCCGGAGCCCACTTCGTTTTTTTCAATCAGTTGATACATTCCGTTGTATTCACCGTCAATGTAGAGGTCGACGAATTGCGATTCGGCGGCACAGCTCATTCCGAGCTGACGGGCGGTTTCAAATGCCAATTTGCTTTTTATTCCCGTTCCGTCGAGGTAGTTTGCGAGAAGAATCCATTTTTTTGCCTTCGGCATACCGAACAGCGAAGTTTTCTTTTCGAATTTTATCTGATAAGGCTTTTTGATGTAACCGAACGTCGTGTTACCTCTCGTTTTCATCTCGATTTGAGTTGATACAAGGTTGTATTCTTCGGTATCGGCACAGTCGATTTGGGCATGGGCTTTGATTTTTTCGTCCTTGTTTGCGTGAATCGTTTCAAGGGAATATCCGCTGTCGATTGTAATCGAAAGGGCGGGGAGAGATGTGCGCATTACCGTAACGGCTTTTGAATTGACTTTAACGGTCGTTCCGTCGGAAGTGCTCATTGTGAACTTTCTGTTGTCTTTGTCAACGCTTGTTTCACCGCTTATCGAACTGATACTTCTGCGGCTTGTTACCGTAAGAGAGTCGCACGTAAAGCTGCTCGGAAGCATAATATAGTACGTACCGTCGTCATCGTATGCCGCAACGTCAAACGCAAGCCCTTCGTTTTCACTTGCCAAAGCTCTGAAATCGTAACTTGTGATGGCGGTTCCCGCAAGTGCCGTCGGGATGCAGGACACGAACAGAACCGACGCAAGCAGAAATGAGAGAGCGCTTTTTAAAAAACTTTTCATAGAATCCTCTTTTTTGTGTGCATCGCACATTTTCCGAGAGGGCAAAATATGCCCTCGAAATATCAACTATATTATATTACCTCCATGTTATTATGTCAAGTAGCACAATTTAATTTACATTTTATTTAAATATTCGGCAGAAAAATGCAAGTTAATTTTGCTTTGGGTATTTATTTTTCGAAAAAAATGTGGTATACTTTTTAGGTTAAGAGTTTTATAAGTTTTAAATCGGAGGAAAAACGGTTTGGTAAGAAACGATTTGAGAAACGTTGCGATAATAGCGCACGTTGACCACGGTAAAACGACACTTGTCGACGAAATGCTCAAGCAATGCGGAGAGTATCATGAAAATCAGGCGGTCACCGAAAGGGTAATGGATTCGGGTGACCTTGAGAAGGAGCGCGGAATTACGATTCTCGCGAAAAACACTTCGGTAGAATACAACGGAGTTAAAATAAATATTGTCGACACTCCGGGACACGCCGATTTCGGAGGAGAGGTCGAAAGAATTCTCAAAATGGTTAACGGAGTAATTCTTTTGGTCGATGCGGCGGAGGGGCCGATGCCCCAGACTCGCTTTGTTCTCGGACGTGCTATGGAAATGGGACACAGGGTAATAGTTGTCGTTAATAAAATCGATAAGCCCGATGCGAGAATACATGAAGTTATCGACGAAGTTCTTGAACTTCTCATAGATCTTGATGCAACTGACGAACAACTCGACAGCCCGATGCTGTTTTGTTCGGGCAGAGCGGGAACGGCATCCGTATCTCCCGAAGTTGCCGGTACGGACTTGAAACCGCTTTTCGACACGATTCTCGAATATATTCCGGCTCCCGAAGGAGATGCCGAAGCGCCGCTTCAGCTTCTCGTATCGTCAATCGACTACAACGATTACGTCGGCAGAATCGGTATCGGCAGAGTCGAAAGAGGAACGGTTAAAGTTAATCAAGAGGCGGCTATTGTCAATTATCACGACCCCGAAACCACCGAGAAAACGAAAATAGTTTCGCTTTATCAGTTTGACGGGCTTTCGAGGAAAAACGTTGAGAGTGCAACCGTCGGAGATATCGTGTGCTTTTCGGGCGCATCCGACATTACGATAGGTGATACGATAACCGCTCCGGATGCTCCGGAGGCTCTTGAATTCGTTAAAGTTTCGGAGCCCACGATGGAAATGACTTTCTCGGTAAACGATTCACCTCTTGCGGGACGTGACGGAAAGTTCGTAACTTCAAGGCAGATAAGGGAACGCCTTTATAAGGAAACTTTGCGTGACGTATCGCTCAGAGTATCGGACGGTGAAACTACCGACAGCTTTAAAGTTGCGGGCAGGGGAGAAATGCACCTTTCGATTTTGATTGAAACCATGAGACGTGAAGGATACGAAATTTGCTGCTCGACCCCTCACGTGCTCTATAAAGAGATAGACGGCAGAAAATGCGAGCCTATGGAAAAAGTCACAATCGACGTGCCCGACGAATATTCGGGAACGGTAATTCAAAAGCTTTCCGCAAGAAAGGGCGAGCTTCTTGAAATGGCGCCTGTCGGAAGCAGAATGAAGATTGAATATTCGATTCCCGCAAGATGTCTGTTCGGATACAGAAGCGAATTTTTGACCGATACGAGAGGAGAGGGAATAATCAATTCGATTTTCGACGGATATCAACCTTATAAGGGAGATATCACGATAAGATATACGGGTTCTCTCGTTGCGTCCGAATCCGGTGAATCGACGTCATACGGGCTTTACAACTGTCAGGACAGAGGCACTATGTTTATCGGTGTTCAGACTGAAGTTTACGAAGGAATGATAGTCGGTGAAAACCCGAAACTCGGCGATATTGCACTCAACGTATGCAAGAAAAAGCATCTTACGGCAATTCGTTCTTCGGGTGCCGATGAAGCGCTCAGGCTCACTCCTCATAAGGTGTTCAGTCTTGAACAGGCAATAGAGTTCATCGCCGAAGACGAACTTATGGAGGTAACTCCTCATTATTTGAGACTCAGAAAGCGCATTTTGAATACGGAACTTCGACTCAAAGACGAAGCGAAGAGAAAGAAAGCAAACTGACGTGCTTTGCAAAAAGACCGATTTTCACAAAATCGGTTTCAGAC
>CAYXMB010000084.1:0-6302 GCA_964466085.1 uncultured Ruminococcus sp. | reverse complement strand
TGCAAGCCCATGCGCCGATATCTCATACGCTCCGAGTTCATCCGTCATCTTCGATGACCACTCATTTTCCGCATTTGTCAAAATCGTGTCGCTCATCAGTCCGATTTTCTTTTTTGTATTGTAGTAATTTTCCATGTTGCCGTGAAAATCGAGGTGGTCCTCGCTCAAATTCGTAAATACGGCGACGTCAATGTGAAGCGCATCGAGTTTTGAAAGCGCAAGAGCATGTGATGACGCTTCGATGACGGCTACCGAACATCCGTCATCCGCCATAAACGAAAGAGCCGAAAAAAGCCTTTCGGGGTCGGGAGTTGTCATCATAAAGTTATCACCCTTGAGTTTTTCCTCCGGCACGGATATTCCGCCCGAATATATACCGAGAGTCCCGATAAGTCCCGTTTTGATTTTTTGGGAATTGAGCAAGTGGGAAATAAGCGATGTCACGGAAGTTTTCCCGTTGGTCCCCGTCACGGCAACTATCTTCATTTTTTTGAAATTTCCGCCGTAAAGAGCGGCACTGGCAAATGAATAAGCGCTTCTTATACATTTGCATAAAACGCATGGAATTCCGACGGGTGCAACGTCTTTTTCACACAGAATCACACCGCCCCGCCTTACGGCATCGAGCATTTTATCTTCTGATTTTCGCTTTAAAAGAAATACATAGAGCGTCGCTTTTTCTACATTTGCAAAATCTGCGGTTATCTTATTTATACGAATATTCTCCAAGCTTTCGGGGCATAATGCTCCGGGTATTTTCGAAATCAGTTCACCGAGCTTCACGGATTGTCTCCTTGACGATAAAAAATAGCGATTTATCATTCCGCAAAGCCAAGCGGCAAAGCATTTTATGCTGTTTCAAAGCATTCCCGTTTTATAAAATCAGTCGTCCGATGAAATTTCGTGTCTCATATCAATCGTAACAACGGTTCCCTTTGCAACTGTTTCTCCCGCCGCAGGACTCTGACTTGCCACAATTGCACCCGATGCTCCGGTTGCACCCGATATCGAAACGTTAAGTCCCGTATTGACAAGTATTCTGTTAGCGGCTTCCGCTGTTTTTCCGACAAGATCGGGCACCGTGATATCGGTACTCGGAACGGCACTTCCCGTGTAAAGGTAAATTACGCCGCCGCTCTTAGTCATGGTATCACCCGCCTGAGGAGTTTGCGATGTCACAACGTCACCGTCACCGATAATCTCATATTTCATTTCTCTCCACGACAAATCGGCTTTGGCATTTTCGACGGTGCTCCCGACGTAATTTGAAACTCCCGTCTGAGCGTTTTCAAGTTCCGCTTCGGTATAAGTCGGTTCATATCCCATATAAGGGAGAATGAACGACATAAGGTTCGACACGTAAGGAGCCGCAACAACGCTTCCGTAAACGCTTCCCGCCGACGGTTCGTCGACTATGAATATTACGGCAACTTCCGGATCGTCGGCAGGAGCATACGCAACACAAGAGCCGACACGGTACGAATATTCTCCGTTCTCGTCTTTTTTATCTTTTTTCTCGGAAGTGCCCGTTTTTGCGGCGACTTTGTATCCCGCCGTGTAAGCGTTTCTCGCACCGCCGTCGCCCGATACGCCTTCTTCGAGTATCTCGCTTATGGTTTTACAAACATTTTCGCTGACAACCTGCCTTTTAACGTCGGTTTTATAACTTTCGACAACATTTCCGTCATCGTCGTTGATTTCCTTCAAAACGTGAGGTGTAACGAGGTTTCCCCCGTTTGCAACCGCGCAAATTGCTGTTAATTGCTGGAGTGCCGTCGTTTTGAACGTTTGGCCGAAAGAATATACCGCAAGGGAAACGTTCGAAAAATCCTTGTAACTGTTGTAGTACGTTGCGATTTCATTCGGCAAATCGATTCCGGTTACGTCATTATAACCGAACTGCTCGAAGTAGCTATAAAATTTTTCCTTACCTATTTTAAGTCCGACCGTCATCAAAGTCGGGTTGCACGATTGCTGAAGTCCGACACGGAAAGTGACAAGCCCGTGTCCCGTCGTTTTATGACAGTGAATCGGCTTTGAATATCCCTCAACCGAAAGCGCTCCCGAACAGTAAAAAGTATCTTCGGGTGTAATCACACCTTCCTCGAATGCCATTGCCGTCGTTATTATTTTGAAAGTCGAACCGGGCTCATATGTTTCGGTGATAGCTTTGTTCTTCCACATTGCCGACAAGGTGAAGCTTTTGAGCTGATTTTGATAATCATCGCTTCCCTCGTCGTATTTTTCAAGCTCTTTCAGTATGCTGCCGTCAAACGTATTGTATATAAGCTCTGCTGTTTCATCATCGATTTCACGGGGAGAGTTGAGGTCAAACGACGGAACGGTCGCCATAGCCAAAATACCTCCCGTATTAACATCCATTACAATTCCCGTCGCACGGTTTCCCGCAAGCTGATCCGAAAGTGCCGCTTCGAGCTGATTTTCAAGTTCAAACTGAATATATGTATCTATCGTCGAGGTAAGGTCATAGCCGTTCTGAGCCTCAACGTAAGTCTCGTATTCGAAAGGCATATCGTTATGTCGTGCATCCTTTGCGGTTATGTAACGCCCGCTTTTGCCTTCGAGAAGGTTATTGTAGTAGTTTTCCATACCGTACAGACCTTTGCCGTCGGTATCGGTAAATCCCACCACGTGCGATGCGAGAGAACCGTACGGATAATATCTTTTCGAGGTTGCGATAAGATAAATCTGTTCATCGAGGTCATTGTAATCGACAAGTTTCAGGATTTTATCCGCCGTTTCTTCGTCGACGTCTTTTGCGATAACCTCGTACATTCTTTTCTCAAGATCGGCTTTTTCGAGAATGAAATCTTTATCGACTCCGAGAATTTCCGACAGCGAATCGGCAATGAATTCGTTCATGTAAATCCCGGTAACGAGATGCCCGTCGAGGTTGGTCCATTCGGACCTGTACTCAATCTCGGTTTCCTCGCTGTTTTTATTTTTGAGTTCGATGATAAAGTCCTCTATTCTCGTAATCCAGTTATCTTCTTTTTCTTCTTCGATTTCTCTGACGTTTTCAACGATATCTTTCGGGGATATTACAACGGTATAAGTCGTAATATTCGTCGCTATTATATTTCCGTTGGTATCATAAATAGTTCCCCTGTCGGGGTTAACTTCGACTTCGGTCGTCATCTGATTTATAGCTTTCGTCTGATAATCTTCGTAATCGATAATTTGCATGACGAAAAGTTTTACCGCAATAACAATTGCCGCAACGCCGAAAAGAATGAGCACAATACGAGCTTTTTTTATTACGTTTCCGTCAAGTCTTTTCTTTACAGCCATTCTTTCGCTCCTTTTTCACTGTATAATTATATGATTCGTATTTGCCGAATTTGACTCGTTGTAAAGCTTTGATTGCAAAAAAGCGGTGAGTTACCCGCACCGCTTTCGATATTAATAAAGTAGCCCGTCAATCTATATAATCCTTAAGGGCATCAAGCCTGCCGTTCATAGCGGACAGCAACGTCGAAAAGAAATTCGCATCTTCAGCTTCTCCCGCATCGATAACGTCAATATGTTCTCCGCCGGCAACGGATACCGTTGCGCTTTGCACGTAATCGCTCTTTACCATTCCGATTTCGTTCAGGGCATATTCTTCGATTTCACGGATATCGTCTTTTACACCTATAAGATTTACAAGACGGTCTCTCTCCGCCGTAAGCTCCGTTTGCTCCTCACGCAAGTTTCTGACTTCGGTGAGAGCACGACTGTAAGATGAATTGGCTTGCAAAACAAGCATAAAAGCACCGAGAACGAAAACTATGCAAATTACCGCTCTTATTGAAAATCTGCTTTTCAAATCACGTCTTGCAACTCTTTCTTCCTCATCTTTTCCGAACGCTTCATGCAAGTGATGACGGACCGTCTTCTTTTCTTTTACCGCTTTTTTCTTATATTGCGACGGGTTGTTTTCAAGGTATTTATCCTCTTTGAAACCGGTGTTGAATTTACGAAGAGAATTATACTTTTCGGCTATTTTAATATAAGGGCCGAAATCTTCCGCAATAATATTTTCCCCTCCGTTTACATCACGGTAAGTCTTTGCGTTTTTCGCCGCTCTTTTCGCACCGAATTCCCCGCCGTTCTTTGTACCTGTGTTTTTTCCCTTCTCCGAAGGACGTGTTGCATTGCGGCTTTCGTATACCTTTGCGTCGATTCGGGGTGAATACATTCCGCGAAGCTTTTCGCAAAGTGTTTCGGCGTAAGTATTTCCGTATGTCATTGAACGTCCTCCTTTAAAAGAAAAATTCTTTTTGTTTTACAATAATCGCAATCAAAGCTTTTCGACGGCTCTGACCTTTGCGCTTCTTGAGCGCGGGTTTATTTTAAGCTCATCTTCCGACGGGACAACGGGCTTTTTCGTTAAAATTTTAACTGTGGGCTTTTTGCCGCATACACAAACAGGAAAGTCTCTCGGACATTCGCAAGGGTTTGCGAGTTTCGCAAACGTTTGCTTTGCTATCCTGTCCTCTCCGGAATGGAAAGTTATGACACACGCCCTGCCGCCTTTGTTAAGCCGTTCCACCGCAGTTTCGAGCGACGGCCTTATAACTTCGAGCTCTCCGTTAACTTCGATTCTGATGGCTTGAAAAGTCCTTTTTGCGGGATGCTGTGCTTCTTTTCTTCTTGAGGATGCGGGGATTGACTCACTTATGATTTTCGCAAGTTCAAGCGTCGTCTCTATAGGCTTGTTTGCCCGATGTTTTACGATATTCCCCGCAACGGACGGTGCAAAACGTTCTTCACCGTAGTCAAATATTATCTTTTTGAGTTTTTCTTCTTCGTACCCGTTTACAACGTCGTATGCACTCATCGGCGCTCCGGTATCCATTCTCATGTCGAGAGGAGCATCGTGCATATAAGAAAATCCCCTTGCGGTCTCGTCAAGCTGATACGAAGACACTCCGAGATCCCACATTACTCCGTCGATTTTTTCAATTCCGAGCTCATCGAGAACGGAGCACATGTTCGAAAAATTGGATTTTATAACCGTACATTTTTCACCGAAAGGACGAAGTCTTTCGCTACATGCCTTCACCGCCGCATCGTCACGGTCGAGAGAAATCAGTTTTGAACCTTCGGGAAGAAGTGACGCTATTTCGAAAGAGTGGCCTCCTCCGCCTGCGGTACAGTCGACAAAAACTCCGCCCCGCTGCGGACTAAGCGCCTCCATGCATTCACGGAGCATAACCGATATATGAGAAAATTCCATGCTTTACAACTCGTTTTCTTCGAGAACGGCGGCGAAATCCGCAAAGTCGAGAGTACCGATATAATCATTCCATTTATCGGCCGCCCAAATTTCGATTCGTTTGCCGCAACCTACCAATATAACCTTGTCGGTAATTTGAGCGTATTTGAGAAAAGATTCGGGTAAAAGTATTCTTCCCTGAGCATCCATAACGGTCTTGAGCGTAAATCCGAACAGCTTTCTGTACGCTTCACGGTCTTTCGTAAGCTTTAAAGATGCACAAGCCTGTCTCTCATACTCTTCCCAATCGGCGCTTGTCATTATATTCAAAACTTTATCGACACCGAAGGAAACCGCAAGACCGTCTGAGAGCATACCTTTAAACTTGTTCGGCATGAAAAGCCGTCCTTTGCTGTCAATATTGTGTTCGGACTGGCCGTAAAACATCTCTCGGTCTCCTTTCTTTCGGTATTCATAAAGCAAATCAAGTCGGCAGTCGGTTTGTATTCAAGGGAGCGATTTTTACCCGTTTTTCGGATTTTACACCACTTTGGTGTTCTCCGACTGCATTTTCAGTGTTTGTCTATTACAGTATATACTTGTTTTAAGCATTTGTCAAGTAGCTTCACAATATTTTCTGACAAAAATTATAAGTATTTTCGCCGTTTCCCGTCTTTGTCCGCTATCCGAAACTTTTTTCGACGGCAAAATTCGGCAAGGACAACTCGCCTGCGACACTGCAGGCGAAAAATGCACATCATTTTCCGCAATTCGACGTAAAAAATCTACAGTTTAAACAAACCGAATTTCAATTCTTTACACTCACACACGACGTAATTCTTCCACATTAGCCGAAAAAGCATTTACATTCGTCGAAAATCGCATTTTAAGCTTTTTCCCGTGCAAAAAAGCCCGCCGTGCAAAATTTCTGCCAAAACTTTGCACGGCGGGCACGCCCTATTTACTTTCGGTTTACCGAAAACGTTCTTTCACCGCACGTGAGGTTTAAAAAAGCCGCTCTGTGCTCCCTTTGAACCGTCGGCAAGCTTTACACCGAGTGCTCACCGGGTGTTTTTTCACT
>CAYXMB010000083.1:4309-6579 GCA_964466085.1 uncultured Ruminococcus sp. | reverse complement strand
GATCCATATCAATCTGTCTCGGGTGCTTGATTGAATCTTTTACGACTGTTTTTGTAATCTCGTTAAAAGTCACTCTTCTGACTTTTTCCGGAGGTATTTCCAAAGCTGTTACCAAATGCCACGAAATCGCTTCACCTTCACGGTCGGGGTCGGGTGCAAGATATACTTTATCTGCTTTCTTTACTTCTTTTTTCAGTTCTTTAATAAGGTCACCTTTGCCTCTTATATTGATATAATGCGGGGCAAAATCATTCTCAATATCTATTCCGAGTGTGGACTTCGGCAGATCCCTTATATGACCGACCGATGCCATTACTTTATATCCGCTTCCCAAATAATTCTTAATTGTCGTTGATTTCGTAGGTGACTCAACTATGACTAAATTCATGTGTCTTCCTTTCATCATTCATATTAATTACCGAAACTCACTCAAAACTTATTCAAAGTTCAAAAATGTCGTCCGAACCGGTTCTCATAAAATATCCGGCGGCACCTGCTTCCACCGCTCCGCTTATTTCAAGTAAAGTAAGTGAAGCTAAAATATCTTTGACGGCTAAGCCTTTGACCGATATTTCATCAGGCAACATTGGAGTATCGGGCGTCATTGCCATATACACTCTTTTATCCGTGTCGGAAAGCATTTCCAAGTCTATTCTGACAGGTTCGCCTTCCTCAAACAGCTTTTTCTCTTTAAGTTGTTTTTCGGCAAATTCTCTCGCGTTTTTCTTAAGTGTTTTTACCTTAGGAACTTCAATAGGTATATATTTGCCGTCAATGACGTCTTGTATATATACGACCGAGCTCTTTTTGAATAAAGCAAAGTCGGATGTTTGCATACTGTAATAATTATCGTTTTCTTTTATTAAAGTGCCGTGAGTACAATATTTAAGCGACGTACGTTCAGCGGAACTTTTTATATCGACTCCGTCGAGAGAGAAAAATGCAAGCGAAGCAATAAGAGACTTAGGATACAAGTATTCATACCTTTCTATTAAACTCTTAGGAGTTGTAACGGCAAATGCTCCGCGCTTTATCAGTTCATTGGGACCGGAGGATGATATACTTTCAACATTTCCGGGCAGGGCAAAAAGATCTTTGCCTTGATAAATAGCATGCTGAGCTGTAATCATAGATCCGCTCAAAATATCTCCTTCAATTACCAAAGTTCCGTTTGAAGCAGCGCTTATAAGTCTGTTTCTTTGAGGAAAATTTTTTCTTGACGGAACCGTACCGGGAGCATACTCGCTTATGACAGCTCCTGACACAGTACAGTCTTTGTAAAGTTTTGTGTGGTCTTTCGGATATACTTGATCGATTCCGTTGCCGATTATACCGAGAACTTTGCCTCCGGCTTCTATTGCGGATGCCATTGCAAGACCGTCAACGCCTAAAGCAAGTCCGCTGACTACAATTGCGCCGCTGTGAGCAAGGGCATATCCGAATTTAAATGCCTGCTCTTTACCGTATTCGGTCATGCTTCTTGTTCCGACTATCGAAATTGAGCATCTGTTTGAAAAATCCGGCATATCGCCTACAGCATATAAAACCAGCGGAGCATCGGTTAATGAACGGAATCCGGGCGGATATTCAATGCTTTCCGGAGTGATTACAGATACGGAATTTCCGTTACACCATGAAAGTATCTCACGTGCCGACGAAACATCATGTTTCATAATATCCGCATAAATTCTGTCTTTTATACCGATTATTCCGCTTTCGATAAGTTCTTCCGATGTTGCTTTATATATTAACTCGGGATCTTGGAATTCACGAATGAGACTTACACCTCTCCTGCTTGCAGGTCCGCATATCTCCGCAAACCATATCCAATAAAGCAAATGTTTATCATTACGTTTCATAAGTCAAGCCTCGTTTCGGTCTTGTCATAATCTGTATTTAAAATATTCCCACATTACTATTGAAGCGGCAACAGCCGCATTCAGGGACTCGGCAGACGGCATCATGGGAATTTTCAAATAATCGGTACATACTTCAAGAACTTTTTCGGAAATACCGTGTCCCTCATTACCGATAACAATTATATCACGGCTGTCAAGTTCATATGATCCGAGAGATAAAGAATTTTCGCGCAAAACAGCACCGATTATTCTTCGACCGCTGTTTTTAAGCGACGATAAGCATTCGGAAAGATCGTCGCATACTATAATCGGCAATGAAAATACAGCTCCCATGGAAGCTCTTACCGTTTTAGGTGAATATATGTCGGCACAGTCTCCAACAATAAGCGCATCCATTCCGAGAGCCAAAGC
>CAYXMB010000083.1:0-4299 GCA_964466085.1 uncultured Ruminococcus sp. | reverse complement strand
AATTACCGGGATCACGCACTCCGTCGACAGCAAGCATCTTCATATCCGTTGCACCGCCGAAAACTTCTTTTCTATTTTGTTCATCGGGAATTTTGCAAACAGCGATTATCCCTTGCGGAGCCTGTTCGGTCGATACTTTTCGAAAAGCTTGTTCGGAAAGCACAAAAATTTCACATTTTGCATTTGATACTTCGAGAAGTTCAAGCACATCTCTGTTTGATGTACTGTCGTAATTAACAAGCAAATATTTTAAGCAACCGCTCTTTAAAGCTTCTTCGGAAAGTTTTACGCCTTCCGCAAGATACAATCCACAGCGATTTCTGTATTTCTGTTCGTCGAGTTTGGCAAACAGCTTTATTTTTTCATTTTCTTTGGATTTTATAAAAGCGAACTTGCGCCCAAAAATTTCGATAGATTCCATAAAAATTAAATTTTCAGTATAAATTTTTATCAGTATAATATCAACAAAAACCCGGTAGCACCGGGTTTTAAGTAATAATTAAAGCGCAGATTTAGCTTTTTCAACAAGAGCCGCAAATGCTTCTTTGTCATATACGGCAATCTCGGAAAGCATCTTTCTGTTAAGATTTATACCAGCTTTCTTAAGACCGCACATAAACTTCGAATAGTTAATTCCGTTAACCTGTGCTTCTGCCGAAATTCTTGTGATCCAGAGGCTTCTGAAATCTCTCTTCTTAAGTTTACGTCCGATATAAGCATAATTGCCGCTCTTCATTACAGCCTGTTTAGCCATTTTGAAGTGCTTGCTCTTTGAACCCCAATAACCTTTTGCTGCTTTTAATACTTTATTTCTTCTCTTGCGAGTCATCATCGCGCCTTTTACTCTTGCCATGATATTTATCCTTTCTTAATTCAACTGTGATGTGTTATAAAACGCCGTGCTTCCAGGCTGATTATTTGCAGATAAGTCTCTTGACGTTTGCCGTCATAGCGGGGCTGAGAATCTGACTGCTGCGAAGCTTTCTCTTTCTCTTCTGCGTTTTCTGACCGAGATTGTGACGGTGGTCGGAGTGGTAAGTTTTAACTTTACCGGTACCGGTTACCGAAAATCTTTTAGCTGATGCTCTATGTGTCTTAATTTTTCCCATTGTTCTTTGTCCTTTCGGTTTTGATTTAACAATATAAGACGGCGTATGCCGAAATTGTACTTATTTTTTCAAGGGTGCGATATTAAGAGATATCTGTCTACCCTCAAGAGCGGGTTTTTTGTCGACTGTACCGTATTCGGAACATGCGTCGATGAATCTTTGAATAACCTCGTGGCCTCTGTCCTGATGTGCCATTTCACGCCCTTTAAAGCGAAGGCAAACCCTGACTTTATTCCCTTCGGAAAGGAACTTCTTAGCACGGTTGACTTTGGTCTCGAAATCGTGGTTTTCGATACGGCACGAAAGCTGTACTTCTTTGATTTCGACAGTCTGTTGCTTTTTTCTGTTTTCTTTTTCTTTCTTATCACGTTCATAACAGAACTTTCCGTAATCCATAACCCTACATACGGGCGGTTCCGCTTGCGGTGCGATAAGAACGATGTCAAAGCCGTGTTCGTAAGCATAAGAGCGTGCGTTATCGATGCTCATAATGCCCATCGGATTGTTGTTTTCATCGAAAGCTCTGACTTCTTTGACTTTAATGTCATCGTTGATAAGCAATTCTTTAGTGCTGATGGGGAGTACCTCCGAAAAATAAAAAAGTGCGAAAGAAATCGAAGCTTCGCACAAAAAAGCCCGCAAAAACGGACAATTTATTAACCCAAAACGGCTCTCCGAATGGGTGTGAGCAACAGCTCCGCTTCATTTTCGTTGGTATTATACCACGTCTTACACGATTTGTCAAGCACTTTTTTTATTTTCTTTTTCGGTTGACATTTCCCCTTTCCGCATGTATAATCAAAAGTGCTTGCGTGCAAGCATAAACCGATTTTTAACGGGAGTCGAAAATGAACGATTTTGAGAATTTCATAAAATCAGCGGGAAACGTCCGTCCCTCGAAGCGCCAGCTCGATTGGTTCGATACCAACTTTTATGCGTTTATTCACATAAGCCCCAACACGTTCACGGGACTTGAATGGGGAACGGGAAAAGAGGACCCGTCGGTCTTCAATCCTACGGAACTCGACTGCGACCAATGGGTCGATGCGATAAAAAGCGCCGGTATGAAAGGCGCCATTATCACGGCAAAGCATCACGACGGATTTTGCCTTTGGGACACGAAATACACGGACCATAATATAATGAATTCCCCTTACGGCAAAGACCTCGTCAAAGAATTTTCCGACGCATGCCGCAGAGGAGGAATCAAATTCGGTTTCTATCTTTCCCCTTGGGACAGACACTCGCCTCTCTACGGCACCGACGCCTATAACGAATACTACGCCGCACAGCTGACCGAACTTTTGACGGGATACGGAGAGGTTTTCCACGTGTGGTTTGACGGCTCGTGCGGAGAAGGCCCCGAAGGAAAAAAGCAAGAATATACTTTCAGAAAATATTTCGACCTGATAAGAAAATATCAGCCTAATGCCACGATTTTCAACGATCACGGCCCCGACGTCCGCTGGTGCGGAAACGAAAGCGGTGCGTCACGTCGTGACGAATGGGCGGTTGTTCCTTCGGAACTTTGTTATTTTTCCGATATACAAACATCCCAGTCACCGATAAACGGTTCCCTTTCCCATATGGAAAACTGCAGTCCCGATATCGGCACTTTGCCGAATATAATGTATTCGAAAGGTCTCGTTTTCGCAGGGTGCGAAATCGACGTTTCGATACGCAAAGGTTGGTTTTGGCACGAAGAGGAAGAACCGCACTCGCTTGAAAAACTGTTTGACATTTACCTCAGAAGCGTCGGAAACAACGCATGTTTGAATCTTAATGTTCCGCCCGACAGACGGGGACTTATCGACGAAAAAGACGTCAAACGCCTCAAAGAGCTCGGAGACCTCATAAAAAAAGAAATGTCCGAAAACCTCGCCGCAAATTCCGAAATCAAAACCGTTTGCTCACTCGGAGAAACGCAAAAAATATTCGAAGTGGAGTTTGAAAGTCCGTCGGTTATAAGGTATATCGAGCTCCGAGAAGACATCGAAAAAGGTCAAAGAATCGAAACATTCGATATTCATTTCTACGACGAAAAAGGCGAAAAAATTCAGGAATACACAGTTTTCAACGGAACATGCATAGGAAACAGAAAAATCTGCCCCATTTGCAAAGACCTTTGGGAAGGAATAGTTTCAAAAAAAATAAGAATAACGGTAACCTCGTCAAGAGACGTACCCCTTTTGAAATCGGTTTCGATTTTCTGACGCCGTTACAGCGCACCCGAATCGCACAAAAATGCATCGGGTGCTTTTTTATGCGTTTTCGGCATGTCACGCAACGTCGCAAAAAGTCATATAATGTAGTGAGGCAGACAAAAGCCTCGTAATCCATCAAATAAAAAGGAAATGATATGACAGACAGCGATTACAAAACACCGAAGGAAAGAATCGGTGACGATTTCAGAAAAAGTCTCGATGATTCGACACCCGTCTTCTCTCAATCGAAAAACACCGTTCACAACGCTTGTGATATGCAAAAAAGCAGGTGTGCAAGATGCGGAAGAGGAACTTTCCCCGAAAACGTGCAAAAAGAACCTTCGCTTGCAATGATATATTCACCGTGCCAGGCTTTCGAAGATATAAACGATACGTGCACGGCACTTAACAGCGGGACTTTATTCGCAAGTCTCGAATTTCCGTTTGAGGCGGCACGGTGCGCAACTTGCAGAAGAACGGGAGGAAGATAAAATGAGGATGACTAAATTAAATATGATGAGAAATATTCAACAGCTTTCATTTGCCGTACACGAAACGGTGCTCTTTCTCAACTGTCACCCGACGTGCAAAAAAGCTCTTGCTTATTACAATAAACAAAATAAAGCACTTAAAGAAGCTGTTGAAGCTTACGAAAGAAATTTCGGAGCACTGACGCAAAACGGGGTATATTCGGAAACCGATTGGACGTGGGCAAAAGGCCCTTGGCCATGGGAATACGAAGCGAATTTCCCGCAAGCACAGGAGGTAAGAACAAATGTGGCTGTACGATAAGAAACTTCAATATCCCGTAAAAATAAACAAACCGAATCCCAAGTATGCGCAAATCATTATATCTCAACTCGGCGGTCCCGACGGAGAGCTTGCAGCATCGACAAGATATCTTTCCCAAAGATATTCAATGCCGTTCGACGACGTAACCGCAACGCTCACCGACATAGGCACCGAAGAGCTTGCCCATGTTGAAA
>CAYXMB010000082.1:0-6638 GCA_964466085.1 uncultured Ruminococcus sp. | reverse complement strand
AAAACGGCTATATGGTCTTCGAAACAGACCATTTCAGCTATTATGCCGTTGTCGAAGCGGCGGTGACTTCGGGTGACCTCAACAACGACGGACAGATTAACATGAAAGACATCATTATTTTGAGAAAAATCGTTGCGGGAATTCTTTCACCGACGGATATTCAGCTTAGGAGCGGAGATTTAAACGGTGACGGAAATCTCAATATGAAAGATATCATGCTTCTCAGAAAAAAGGTTGCGGGTGTAATCTGACACTTGTAAAGTCGATTTTTTAAAAGCGAAGTCCTTCGGGGCTTCGCTTTTTCGGTAAGATTGAAATATGCGGTGTTTGAATTTTCGGAAACGAAAGCCCCGCCTATGGGGAGCGCCCTTTACGGAGTGCTCCCCACAGGCAGGGCGGTGCGGACTTAAAAATTTTGCCTTTGTCGAAATACAAATGACTTACAAAAAGTTTATAGGTTGAAAAACACCGGATTTATCAATGCCTTTTTGCGTTTCAGCCGGCGGAAGTTTGTTTTTTTCGGGTTGTAAAGAATGCTATAATGTGATATACTATAATTACTTAAAAGAGTATAGGACAGGGTAATTATGAAGAAAGTTGAAATTTATACCGACGGCTCGTGCAAATTCAATCCGGGACCGGGAGGATGGGGAGCAATTCTCGTATATAACGGACGTGAAAAAGAGCTTTGCGGAGGAAACGCCGACACAACGAACAACAGAATGGAACTTACGGCGGTAATCGAGGCTCTGTCGGCGCTGAAAGAGCCGTGCGACGTCATTTTGTGCAGCGATTCCAAATATGTGATTGACGGACTTGAAAAGGGTTGGGCGGAGTCGTGGAAAAAAAGAGGATGGAAAAAAGCCGATAAATCTCCGGCACTCAATCCCGATTTATGGGATAAACTCCTGAAAGAAGTTTCACGGCACAAAATGACTTACAAGTGGATAAAAGGACATGCGGGGCACAAATACAACGAGAGGTGCGACACAATGGCACAAGCCTTCGCAGACAAACTTAAGGGGTGACGGGAAATGCATGCGTTATACCTTTCGGACGGTGCAAGAGACTTTTTAACCGTTACTCTCGCAATTTATATTGCCGCCGTTTCAATAGCGTCGGTCATTACCTGTTGCGCCGATAAAATAAACGCAAAAAAGCACAGGAAAAGAGTTCCGGAATCCGATTTACTCTTGCTCTCGGCACTCGGCGGAGGCACATCAATGCTTATCACAATGCTTATTATCCGTCACAAAACGAAAAAACCGAAATTCATGATAGGAATACCTTTAATTATACTTTTGCATCTCATAACAGCCGCTCTTATTTTACTGTAATAAATAATAAAGAAGGGAGAAAAACATGAATATCAATTCCTTTACCGAAGTTTTCAATCTTTTGAAACAGTTGACCGAAGTTAAAAGCAGTACAACGCCCAGACTTCCGAATGACGTGAAGCCGAGATTCACATACCGTGAAGATAAAGCTCCGCTTGAAGTTTCCTCTCCCGAAAAGGAGGGTCTGTCATCGGAGTTGATTCTTGACTATATCAAAGAACTTCGGCTTGACAAAACCGTTGAAATCCAGAATATAATGATAATCAAAAACTCGAAAAAAGTTTTCGAGGTTTCTTTTGACGACCATAATATAAAAATATGGAAACAGACCTTTTCCGCAAGTAAGAGTCTCGTTTCGATAGCGGCAGGATTTGCGATAAGCGAGGGGCTTTTCGAGCTTGATACGCCCATTTGCTCCGTTTTCCAAGACGAAATGAACGCAATTTCAAAAAGGACAATGAAAGATATTACAATCCGGGACCTTTTGACTATGTGTTCGTCGGTTCAGTTTGCAGAAGCGGAATCGATAGTCAGCAGTGCATGGGAAAAGGGATATTTGGCGTCAAATCTCAAAGGAGTTCACGGCAAAACTTTCAATTACAACTCTTTAAACACCTATATTATAGGAGCGGCAATAGTCCGCCAATCGGGGCAAAGTCTGACCGAATATCTCAGGGAACGTCTTTTCGACCCACTCGGAATAGGTGACGTCTTTTGGGAGACAAGTCCCGACGGAATCGAAAAAGGCGGATGGGGACTGTATATACGCCCCGAAGATATGGCGAAAATCGGAGTTTGCATGTTAAACGGAGGAGTTTACGGCACAAAGCAGGTAATCCCCGCAGAATGGGTGAGAGAGGCAACTTATCCGAAGGCGAAAGCTCCCGAAAATGCGGGAAGATTCGACTACGGATATCAGATATGGTGCGGCAGGGACTCCGACACGTTCCTTTTCAACGGAATGTTCGGCCAGAATATGCTCGCTTTCAGAAATCACGGTATTATAATAATATCTAACTGTGCAAATAACGAGGTGTTTCAGGGAAGCAATTTTTACTCCACGACGCTCAAATACTTCTCCGACTCAAACGATACGAGAATATCACGCACACCGCTTGCCGACAATCCTTCGGCGCAGGAGAATCTCAACTCTTTTGTAAAATCTCAAAGAATCGGCTACGGATGCGAAAAAACAGCACTTCCCGAAGAATGTCACATGCTTGACGGCAAAGAACTTGTTCCAGTATCGGAAAGCGCCGCATCTGCGGGAATAATGCCGCTCGGACTTCAAGTTACCAACAACAATTACACAAAGGGAACAAAATCGGTAAAATTCGAAATCGCAAACGGAAAATTCAACGTCATTTACAAGGAAGAAGGGGCAATACACCGCTTCCCCGTCGGATTTTCAAAGCCCGTAACGGTCAACATGAATTTCAAAGGTTCCGTGTTCAGGGTAGCCGTAAGCGGCGCATTTGCAACAAACGAGGACGGAATCAACGTGTTGAAAATACGTGCGTCTTTCGTCGAAACGCCGTTTGTCAGAACGATGAAACTCTTTTTCGACAACGGAGAATATCTTCTCACTTTTGACGAAACACCGACAAGACGGTTTGCACTTGAAAACGTAAAAGAAATCAAATATTCGCTTGAAGAATATGCCATTTTAAAAGGAACACTCTCAAAGCTCGATGACGATTATCTCGATTACAAAATCAACAGAACATTTCATCCCGAAATTCTGCTTGTCGAGAAAGATAAATTGCCAAGCGAAATCAAAAAACAATAAAGGATAAATATTATGAAAAAAACGTTATTGAAGAAATATGCCGCTCTCATAGCGACAAAAGGCGTCTCGGTAAAAAAAGGCGACAACGTCGTTATTTGCGCAGAGCTTGACCAGCCGGAATTTGTCGAAACCGTTGTTAAAGAATGTTACAAAGCGGGCGCCGCAAAAGTAGAAGTCGAATGGAGTCACGACCCGCTTTCCAAAATTCATATTAAGAACAGAAGTCTCAAAACACTTTCGACACTCGAAAAATGGGAAGTCGAAAAGTGGAATTGGCGCCTTGAAAATCTTCCGGCAATGATTTATCTCATCAGCGAAGACCCCGACGGACAAAAAGGGATTGACCAGGAGAAAAACGCCAAAGCGATAATCGCACGTTCGAAGATAATAAAGCCGATAAGAGATAAAATGGAGAACAAATACAAATGGTGCATTGCCGCCGTACCCGGTGCGGCATGGGCAAAAAAAATGTTCCCCTCCGACTCACGCCGTGCGGCAATCGAAAAGCTTTGGGAAGCTATTCTTTTCACCTCAAGAGCCGACAAAGACCCTGCTTCGGCATGGGACGAACATAACGCCGACCTTGCGAAACGTTGCGATTATCTGAATTCTCTCGGTCTTGTGAGCCTTGAATATAAAGCCTCCAACGGAACAGACCTCACAGTCGGACTTATCGAAAACGCCTTGTTTATGGGAGGCGGAGAATATACCCTTTCGGGAGAATTCTTCAATCCCAATATACCGAGTGAGGAAGTATTTACCTCTCCCAAAGCGGGATGCGCCGAAGGCATAGTTTATTCTTCGAAACCTCTCTCGTACAGGGGAGAGCTTATCGAAAACTTCTCCGTCAGATTTGAAAAAGGAAGAGCAGTCGAAGTTCATGCCGAAAAGGGAGAAGAACTTCTCAAAAAGCTTATATCGATGGACGACGGAGCCGCAATGCTCGGCGAATGCGCACTCGTCCCTCAAAAATCTCCCATTGCCGAATCGGGACTTGTTTTCTACAACACCCTTTTCGACGAAAACGCCGCATGTCACCTTGCTCTCGGAATGGGATTTTCGAATTGCATAAAAGATTACGATAATTATACCCTTGAGGAGTGCCGTGAAATGGGAATCAACGACTCGATGATACACGAAGATTTCATGATAGGCACAGATGACCTCAATATAACGGGAATTACGAAAAATAACGAAAGAATAGCCATATTCGAAAACGGAAACTGGGCGTTTTAATGGAAGGATTCCGTTACTATTATTCAAAGCTTTCAAAAACGGAACGGCAGGCATACGATATAATGGAAGAGGGCATATCGAAAATGAAAAGCGAATTTTCGGTGCCTCCCCTCCCGTTTCAAAAAATTTCGGATATTCACACTTTCATAAAACTTGACAACCCGCTCATTTTCAATACGGATGCCGTAAAAATGGCGAAAATCTCGGATTTCGAAAAAGTCAGAGTAATGCCTCACTACGTCATGAAGAAAAAGGAATACGCCGATACTTTGTCGGCGGCGGAAAAGCGCCTTAACAGAATTCTTTCGGGTATCCCGTCTTGCGACGTTTTCGAAAAAGAAATTTTCATTCACGATTTTATAGTTAAAAACGTCGTATACGACAAGCTGAAAAAGCGCTATTCTCACGAGGTTACGGGGCCTCTTTGTCACGGGATAGGCGTTTGCGAAGGGATGTCGAAGCTTTTCAAGCTCATGTGCGACGCCGTCGGAATCGACTGTATATGCGTTGTCGGATTTGCCGCTTCCTCCGAAGGCGAACATAAAAACACGGAGCGCCACATGTGGAACTCGGTTAAGATAAACGGAAATTTCTTTTCGGTTGACGTAACTTTCGACAACTCTCTTTCAAAGAAAGATATTATAAGATACGATTACTTAAACGTAACCGACGGAATAATGAAGCAGAGCCATTCGGATACCGTATACCCCGTACCGCCTTCAATAACCGACGGATTCGATTATTATTCGAAAAGCGGCGCAACTTTCGGTGCGGAAAATATTTCCGAAGCCGTCAAAGCGGCATTTAAAAAACCTTACGTCACCGTTTTCAGATGTGACTTAAACGATTCGGATATTTTGAAAAACGAAATCGGAAAAGCAATTGAAAATGACAAAAGGCATGAAAAATTTCAAGGCTTTTCGGTTGCAATCACCGGCGAGGGCGTCGTTGAACTTCGCCTCAAGCCCAAAAAAGACAAATAAAGGAAGAATATATATTATGCTGAGTGCGGATTGCATGAGCTGTCTTGTATTGCGACAGCTCCGTATGCTTAACGAATACAACGACGAGGAAAAGAAAGCCTTATACATGAAGGAGGTTTTCGGTATTTTGTCGAACATGGAAAAAGGTGCGGCATCTCCGGTTGCCGTCGAACGTATGGACAGGCTTTTCAAGAAGTATTTCGGAAAACTCAGATGTTTTGACGAAGTTAAAAGAAAATATAATGAGATAATTCTTGAAAAAGAGGACGAAATTTACCGCATTGTCTCCGATTCAAGTGACAGTCTTCTCTGCGCTCTGAAATATTCGAGAATCGGTAATTACATAGACTTCGGGGCACTTTCGTCCGTTGAAGACAAAAAGCTTACGGACTTGATTTATTCGGCACCCGACGATTACCTTGATCCCGAAGAATATAGGATTTTCAAAAGCGAAATCGAAAAAGCCGAAAAAATGGTTCTCATTACCGACAACTGCGGAGAGATAGTATTCGATAAAATTCTCGTTCGCACAATAAGACGCCTGTTTCCCGATTTAAAGCTCAATGTTTTGGTAAGGGGCGCTCCCGTGCTCAACGATGCGACCCTTGAAGATGCCGTTTTTGTCGGTATCGATAAATACGCACCGATAACGGAAAACGGAAGCGGTATTGCCGGCACTTATATCCCCGACATATCGGAAACGGCAAAACAGCTGCTGAGCGACGCCGACCTCATACTCGCAAAGGGACAGGGAAATTTCGAAACGATGTTCGGATGCGGACTTAACGTTTACTACGCTTTCCTTTGCAAATGCGTTTGGTTTGAAAAGCGCTTCTGTATGAAAAAGCTCGAAGGTATTTTCACAAACGACAGGAGAAGCAAGTTCAAAGCCGAAACTTCATCTGTTTGAATTACCCCGAAAACACGTCAAGCCCGCATGTCATATGCGGGCATAATTTTTAAAATACGCAGGGCTTTCGCAAAGGCGATTTTTCCGAAAACCGTTTGCCGTGCAAGTGCTAAGGGGTTTACAACAATATGATATAAAGTATATTTCTGTACTTTGTCGGACTTGCAGACGATATTTTTCGGCGAAAATCTCCGTCACACCGCTTTTGCAAAATTCGATTTCTTTCGAAAAGTACCTCCCATCGGCAACAACCGAGCACTTCGACCGCAAAAACGGCAGTATTTCGGTTGACACGGCGTTTTGATTATGGTAAACTTATTAGAGACAGTTTAAGGAGGCATGATAAAAAGAAAGTGGTAAGGAAATCCGAGAACTTTGTGGAT
>CAYXMB010000081.1:0-6842 GCA_964466085.1 uncultured Ruminococcus sp. | reverse complement strand
TTTCAAGGAGCCCCTCAAAAAAGGCGGTTTCAATCAACTTTGAGTTGAAACCATCGTAAAATAAATTGTTCAATATAGTTTAATCCTTTCTCCGCCACCTGCGAAAATTTTAATATTTTTGTGAATTACAAGTCTCACAAATTGACTTTTCGTACAAGATATGCTATAATGAACAAACTACCAAGTTGGTTATCATAGCATATCCAACAGTGATTAAGCATTTCGCAAGTTGTTGCAGCAACTTACGAAGTGCTTTTTCTTATTCTGCACCGCATATCGCAACCATAGGCACCACCTCCGGTATGTATTATTCACAATGTGATTAAAGCCAAAAGTCTCTTTCACATCGGTGATCGTATTCATCCCCAAAATCAAAGCATTTTTTTGCGAGAGAAACAACTTTTGTTAATAAAAACATCAAATTTAAAAAGGACAATATCATCAAATTCTTTCTCTTGTCGAGATCTCCACTCAACCGTTGTTTTCATAAGCGTTTCAATACATTTTTCTGCTTTCTTCAACTGCTCCTCGTCTAATTTGCCGAGATTTCTTTGCAGATATTTAGCTATTTTTGTGCTTGGGGAATTTCGACATTGTCCGTGCTACCTAAAAGATAATCTGCGATTGTATTGAGAGCCTTTGCTATTCGGGTAAGAACCTCGCCGCTTGAAGTACGCACTCCTTTTGTATAGCAAGATATTGCCGATTCGGTAACGCTTGCTTTCTTTGCAAAATCCTTTTGCGATATCCTTTTGGCTTTCATCAATGCAGTTAGCCTTTCACTAAATACCGACATATATTAATTCACCTTCAATATTCGTCTATTATAATTATACTCCACAGTCATAATCATGTCAAGGTATTTTTACAATATTTATGCATATATTTCAGTTGCAACACAATATATAGTATTAGCCGGTGTTGCCATTCTTGTCGATTGTATAATTTACAACAAAAAGATTGCTCTCCTGCCACTTGGGTAGTGTTAAAATATTTATCTTTGCTTTGAGAATCGGCGGAGAACCCGACGGTGATTAAATCAAAACACATAATTCAAAGTTCGAAAGTTACAAAAAGCATGCGAACTACCCGATCTTATCCGCTGTTATCTGTTGTTATAAGCTTATCATATCACAAAATGTGGTGTAACCTCGCTGTTTCGATGTTACACCACATTTTCCGAAATATTTTCTTATTCATCCCGAACATTTCACGTCGGCATTTTTTACTTTCAGATCAGTCTTTAATTTCCGCAACCGATTTTATCACAACTTTCGTCATGGGCGAAGTTCTTTCTCCCGACATGCCGTACGTTACGGGGACATCCGCTACGGCATCAAGCACATCGAAACCGTCGATAACTTTTCCGAATGCGGCGTAATCCCCGTCAAGGAATTTCGCATCGGCATGGCAAATGAAAAACTGGCTTGACGCACTGTCCTTTATTTGAGTTCTCGCCATCGAAATAACGCCTCTTTCATGAGAGATATTGTTTTCGACTCCGTTTGACTTAAATTCGCCTTTGATTTTTTTGAGTTTTCCGTCACCCATTCCGGTACCTGTAGGGTCACCGCCTTGAATCATAAATCCTCTGTATATGCGGTGAAAAGTAAGTCCGTCGTAAAATCCGTCACGCACATAAGACAGAAAATTTTCAACGGTAATGGGAGCTTCTTCGGGATAAAGCTCCAATGTCATTGTGCCGAAGCCCTCAATTTCCATTTTAATCTTGTTTGACATCTGTGTTTCTCCTTTGTATTCGATAATAGAATTTTAGCAAAAAGACGGCGCTTTGTCAACGGAAAACTTTTATATCCCGCCGCAAATTGCATATAATATATGAAAGCGGAGGATTTCACGGTGAAAAACAAACTGAATTATATATTAATATGGTGTGCCGTTTCGGCATCTCTTTGCATTGTAGTAAAATGCATCGGCAAAGTGCTTGTTTTATCACTGCTGCCTTTTGCCGTCGCATGGATTATTTCGCTACCCGTAAAACCGCTCTCCGTATACCTTTCGAAAAAATTAAAACTTAAGCGGAATTTTTGTGCCGCCGTTCTGATTATCTCAATATGCGCCGTTCTTTTTCTAATATTGGGTAATCTCATCGGAATTTTGATGCGTGAAGCCGTATCTCTTATTGAAGAAATAACGAAAAAGCTCGACAACGGAGAGGGATTGTTAAGCACCGCTCTCGAAAAGGTAAATGCTCTCGGCAGCTTCTTTCATTCGAAAAAAGCAAACGAAGCCGCCACAACGATTTACGAAGGAATCCGTTCTCTCGCATTAAATGCTCTCGAAACGGTCTCGTCCGAAATCGCCGAATTTGCGGCTTCGTTTATAGGAAAACTACCCGGATTTATTTTTGCACTGTTCACATCCGTAATTTCGCTTTTTTATATTTGCACATCAAAAAGCCCGTCAAAATGCGAAGGCAATTCGGAAGCGAAAAGCGATTTTATAAAAGTCGTATACGAAATTCGACGTTGCATATCGGATGCCGTCGGGAAATATCTCCGTTCTTATTTGATAATCCTTTTGATAACTTTCGCAGAACTGTTTTTGGGGTTCGTGATTCTTCGAATCGATTACGCACTGCTACTGTCTCTGACTGTCGCTGTCATTGATTTTTTGCCCGTTCTCGGAACTGGAATAGTTATAGTTCCGTGGGGACTTGCGTGCCTTCTGACGGGCAATATGAAGCGAGGAATAGGACTTCTTGTTACATGGGGGATAATGTATCTCGTAAGGCAGCTTATCGAACCTCGCATCGTAAGCGGCGTTATGGGCATACATCCGCTTGCATCACTGTTTGCGATTTATCTCGGCTATATATCATGCGGGGTATTCGGAATGATTATTTTCCCGATATTGCTTTATATTGCGAAAGCACTGCTTGAAAGCGATATACAAAAGTCAATCAAAACCGTTTAGCGAAAATTTACGCTGTCGCCTTTGTCGGCTTCTTTATAAAGTGAATTAAAAGGCCGATAGCAAGCCCTATAACAGCGGGAATTATCCAGCCGAGTCCGAGATCAAACAGCGGAAGTACTTTCGACGCAACGTCGGATATCGCAAAAAGGCCCAGTTTTTCGGATATCTGTTCGGGCAAAGTCGTGCTCATGGATTTTATAAAATCGAATACAGCCGCAACTAAAGTAAATGCCGTAACAAAAGCATAAACCGTGCGGTCGTGCTTGAACAGGTTTCCGAAAAGGGAAAGCAGAATAAGTGTTATCGTAAGCGGATAAAGGAACATGAGAACGGGAACGGCATACGTTATTATGCTGTCAAGCCCGAGATTTGCAACTGCAAACGAAAATACGCAAAGGACAACCGCCCATACTTCATATTTTATTTTCGGGAACATTTTCACAAGTGCTTCCGAAACGCTTGTCATAAGTCCTATTGCCGTTTTAAGACATGCAAGAGTAACCGTCACCGCGAGGAATATTTGGCCGAGTTTGCCGAAATAATGCCCGCAAATTTCGGTAAGTGCTATTCCGCCGTTGTCCGAAATTTCAAATTTTCCTCTGCTCTGAACGCCGATAACCGTAACACCGACGTAAACTATCGCCATGAGAAGGCAACTCAAAACTCCGGATTTAACCGTGCATGACGCAACGTTTTCTTCTTTTTTGACGCCGAGATCGCGTATTACGTTAACAACGACAATGCCGAAAGCAAGTCCCGCAATAGCGTCAAGCGTGTTGTATCCTTCAAGAAATCCGTTGAAGAAAGCGCCTGTGGCATACTTCGGGTCGGGAGTTACTTCACTGACCTTCGCCATCGGCGAAACTATCGATATAACGACAAGTACAACAAGAAAAACAAGGAAAGCGGGATTTATAACTTTTCCGATTGAAGTTAATATTTTATTCGGCTTCAAAGTGAAAATCAAAGCAACGCCGAGAAATACAGCCGTGAATATAAACGAAAAAAGAGCTTGCTTTTCATCGCTTATAAGCGGAGAGGCACCGACTGTGAACGAAGTTGATGCACATCTGGGAATAGCGAAGCAGGGTCCGATTGTCAAATACAGAGCACATGTAAAAAACATACCGTAGCCTTTACCGACTCTCGATGCCATTTCATAAAGTCCGCTTGACTTACTTATACCGAGAGCGGCAACGCCGAGAAGCGGAATGCCGACACCTGTGACTATAAACCCGATTACGGCGGGAATCATATTATAGCCTGCAAGCTGACCCATATGAACGGGAAAAATGAGGTTTCCCGCACCGAAAAACATGCCGAACAACATACTTGCAACGGCGATATATTCGGAAACAGTCAATTTCTTCTTCATGGAACACCTCCGACAAAGCAAAATAATAAATGTTACATTTTATTCTATCACACCAATTAATATTTTTCAAGACATTTTGCAATATTTTCACGCTTTTTCGGACTTTTCACCCCTTTATCTTTCCTTTTTCGCTTGTTTCGATTACTTTTCCTAATCATTTTTCTCTAAATTCATATTATTGCTTATAATAAAATCCGGAATCGTGCCGTTTTACAGCAGAAAGCTTATCTGTATTCTTTCAACACGGCATTTTCTTCTATGTAATTCCAGTTATCTTTTCCCATATGTTGTCACTTTTTCTCTTTTATTTATCGGTTAACTTATTTCAAACTATGTCGTCTCTCATTTTTCCTTGCTTTTACGATATCGCCGGCACAGCGACCGAATTCTCTTTTTGTTTAAATCAGTTTTTTTATCAGCGCTTGCCCGACGTCGCTTTTGCCGCCATAATTTAAAACAGCCCCGAACGCTATGCGTTCGGGGCTGCGACTTAGTTTGCTTAGTCTTCGTCAACTAATTTGATGAGTGCCATTTCGGCAGCGTCACCGCGACGGGGACCGAGTTTGTAAATTTGTGTGTATCCGCCGTTTCTCTTTTCATATTTGGGAGCGATTTCACTAAAGAGTTTAGTTACTACCTCTTCCTTTGTAATATAAGCAAGAGCTGCACGACGGCTTGCAAGTGTATTCTTTTTACCGAGAGTTATCATCTTCTCCGTTACGGAACGAAGTTCTTTAGCTCTGGTAACAGTTGTCGTGAGAGAACCGTTCTCGAGAATGTATGTCACTTGACCGCGAAGCATAGCATTTCTGTGAGCTGTGGTTCTGCCGAGCTTTCTTGAACCGGGCATTTCGTATGTCCTCCTTTTGCAAAATTTATTCGTTAGCGAATAACATTCGCATGTGACCGATTTCTTCGGTCAAAATCAGTCCTCTTCTTTTTTGAGTGAGAGACCGAGTGAATTGAGCTTTTGCACAACTTCATCAAGCGATTTCTTGCCGAGATTACGTACTTTAATCATTTCTTCTTCGGTACGGTTTGTCAAATCCTCGACGGTGTTAATGCCTGCGCGCTTTAAGCAGTTAAAGCTTCTGACAGACATTTCAAGATCGTCAATGGTCATCTCCAGGACTTTTTCTTTCTTGGTTTCTTCGCGCTCAACCATGATTTCCGCGTGTTTTGCCTCCTCAGAGAGATCGACAAACAAGCTGAGGTGATCATTGAGTATCTTGGCAGCGAGTGAAACCGCTTCTTTTGCTGAAATTGTACCGTTGGTAAGAACGTCAAGCGTAAGCTTGTCGTAGTCGGTTATGTTTCCGACACGCGTGTTCTCAACATTATAATCCACCTTATACACAGGAGTATAAATGGAATCTGTAAAGATCGTTCCTATAGGTGCAGAAGTATCGGGGTTCTTCTCGGCGTAAATCTGCTTGTTTCTTTCTCCGGAAACGTAGCCTCTTCCGCCCGAAAACGTAAGTTCCATACGGAATCTGACGTTCTCTCCCACTGTGGCAATGTGCCAATCACGGTTGAGAATTTCAATATCTGCATCTCCTTCAATGTCACCTGCGGTAACGTCGCACGCACCCGTTACATCAATAATAACGGTTTTAGGTGTGTCGCAGAAAAGCTTTGCCGTTATGCCTTTGACATTGACAACGATTTCGGTGACGTCTTCTTTAACTCCGGGAATTGTCGAAATTTCGTGAAGCACGCCGTCAATCTTAATGTTGGTTACCGCTACTCCGGGAAGAGAGCTGAGCAGCACTCTGCGAAGAGAGTTTCCGAGCGTTATACCGTATCCTCTTTCAAGAGGTTCGATAACGAACTTGCCGCTTTTGCCGTCCTCACTGAGGTCCATACCCGCGATATTAGGCTTCTCTATTTCAATCATTTTATTAACCCTCCTGTATTTAAAATATGCAAACCACGTTTGCGTTCCGACTCTGCGGAGAGAGTGATGGTATCCATGCAAATTTATGCAGTCGCAAATGTGAGTACCCCACCGGAATTTTTATCCTTGCGACTACGTTCGGCAGGTTATTATTTTGAATAGAGCTCGATGATAAGCTGTTCGTTGAATTCAAAGTCGACGTCTTCTCTGTCGGGAATTGCAATTACCTTAGCGGAAGCAGCTTCCGTATCGACATCAAGCCACTTGGGTGCGTTAACGTCTGCCATCGTTTCAACGAGAGCCTTGAATTTTTCGGAAGAACGGCTCTTATCCTTAAGTGTGATTACATCGCCTACTTTAAGGATTATCGAAGGAATATCTGCCTTCTTGCCGTTGAGAAGGAAATGAGCGTGACGAACAAGCTGTCTTGCTTCTTTACGGCTGGATGCGAGACCCATTCTGTATACTGCGTTGTCAAAACGACGTTCGAGAAGCGAGAGAAGGTTTTCACCTGCAATGCCTTCTTTCTTGTCGGCTGCAACGTAATATTTTTTGAACTGTTTTTCCTGAACGCCGTAGTAACGGCGTGCTGTCTGCTTTTCTCTGAGCTGGAGACCGTATTCCTTAACGGAT
>CAYXMB010000080.1:0-6913 GCA_964466085.1 uncultured Ruminococcus sp. | reverse complement strand
ATTTTGGCTGGTGCGGGAAGCGGTAAAACCACCGTGCTTGTAAACCGACTCTCTTATCTTTTGAAATACGGAGACGCATACAACTCCGATTTCGTTCCCGAAGGGATTACCGACCGTGACGTCGACGCCGTCGAAAGAGCAATTGCCCTTGACGGCGAAAGACTCGGAGAATATCTGACGAAATTTTCCGTTTCGGCACCTCCCGCATGGAGCGTTATGGCGATAACTTTCACGAACAAAGCGGCAGGGGAAATAAAAGAAAGAATAGCGAAGGCTTTCGAAGGCGAGGAGGACGCCGTATCGGGAATTTACGCCGGCACTTTTCACTCGATTTGCATGAGATTTCTCAGGAGATGGGCAGACCGTCTCGGCTATACCTCCGACTACGGAATTTGCGACTCGGACGATGCGAAAAAGCTTATTGCGGAATGCATGAAAGAGCTTGAAATCGACCCGAAAAGTTTTGCCGTAAAGAGCATAATGAATGCGATAAGCTCCGAAAAGGACAAGCTCCGCACTCCGGCAGACACGGCGGAAGACTGCGACGGAGACGTTTTCTACGAAGCGGTATCGAGGGTATACACGCTTTATCAGAAAAAGCTCAAAGCGTCCAATGTCGTCGATTTCGACGATATCATAATGCTCACCGTAAAGCTTTTCGAAGAAAATCCCGATATTCTGAGCGAGGTGCAAAGAAAATTCAAATATATCTCGGTCGACGAATATCAGGACACGAACTTTGCGCAGTTTCGGCTTGTCACGCTGATTGCCGACGGATGGAAAAACGTAATGGCGGTGGGCGACGACGACCAGAGTATTTACAAATTCAGGGGCGCAACCATTAAAAACATAATGGATTTCGACAAGATTTATCCCGATGCGACGGTAATAAAGCTTGAGCAGAACTACCGTTCCACAAAAAAAATTCTCGAAGCGGCAAACGAAGTTATAAAGAACAACAGCCAAAGAAGGGGTAAAAATCTTTGGACAAGCGGTGACGACGGAGAGCCCATTACTGTTGCGAAACTCGAAAATCAGCTTGATGAAGCAAGATACATATCCGACACCGTTTTCTCGTCCGTTTCGGGCGGAAAGTGCCGTTATCGGGATATTGCGGTTCTCTACAGAACGAATGCGCAGTCCAGAAGTATAGAGCAGACTTTCGCAAAATCGGGTATTCCCTACAGAATGCTCGGCTCTCTGCGCTTCTTCGACAGACAGGAAATCAAAGATATGCTCGCATACCTTTCCGTCATCAACAATCCGAAAGATACGGTTCACCTCAAAAGGATTATCAACGTGCCGAGACGTTCCATAGGCGCCAAATCGGTCGAAATTGCGGAAATGGCGGCTTTTGCGGAAAACAAACCGCTTCTCGAAATAATGCAAAACGCCGATAAATATCCGGCAATTCCGCCTGCGGCGTCACGCAGTATGGTATCTTTCGGAAAATTCATCGAAGAAATGAGATGTTCGGGCCTTACGGTTTCCTCTCTCATAGAACGTGTTTCGGTCGAAAGCGGATATATTGCGATGCTGGCGAAAGCGGATGATTCCGAAAAAGACAGAGTGGATAATATAGGAGAGCTTATTTCGACCGCCGCTCAGTACGAAGACACGGCGGAGGAGCCCACACTCTCCGAATTTCTGGAGGACGTCGCACTCGTTTCCGACGTCGACCGCTACGACGAAAGCGCCGATGCCGTCGTTCTCATGACAATTCACAGCGCAAAAGGGCTTGAATTCCCGACGGTGTTTCTTCCCGGAATGGAAGAAGGACTTTTCCCGGGATACAGAGCGCTTCTCGACGAATCCGAAATAGAGGAAGAAAGGCGTCTTGCTTACGTTGCGATAACGAGAGCGAAAAAGAAACTCTATATATCGCACGTTCACGAAAGACTTCTGAACGGCTCGACAAGCTACAACAAACGTTCGAGATTCGTTGACGAAATTCCCGAAAAGCTTTGCGAAATGAAAGGGAGTGCGCCGAGAAAGGCCTCTTGCTCTTTCGATTTCGAAGAAAAAAGCACGAAAAACACGTCACAATACCGAAGCGTATACGGCGTCTCGGCGAAAAAGAGCGGCGCTCCCGGATATTCGGCTCAAAAAGGACATTCGATACCCGTTAAAAGCCCGTTTGAAGAATTTTCCGAAGGCGACAGAGTCACTCACTCCGCATTCGGCGACGGAACGGTTGTTTCGGCAAAACACGTGGGACCCGATATAATGTACGAAATAAATTTCGATACGGTCGGAACGAAAAAGCTGATGGCAACTTACGCAAGGCTCAAAAAAGCGTAAATGCCCTCCGTGCTTCGCTTTAAGCAAACACGGTTGCGATTTTGAAAAAGCAAAGGAGGCGAGACTGTGAAAGAATATTCGGTATCTCTTAAAGAGCGCCTGAAATCAATCGACAAGATAATTCTGATTTGCGTTTTCGGCATGTCGCTTATGAGTATAATAACGATTTTCGGCGGTTACGTTGCCGGCGGTTGCTCCAAATTTACATATTCGAGAGTTTTCACTCAGGCTTTTTCGGTAATTCTCGGAGCCGTTCTGATGTTTTTCCTCTCTTACCTCGACTATGACGACGTAATTTCGAAATTCGACAGGGGAATCTTCGTATTTATAATAGGATTTCTTATCGTTCTCGTGCTGTTCGGCAAAGGGGATATGGGGAACAAGAACTGGCTTGTAATTCCCTTCTTGCCGTTTAACATTCAGCCGTCGGAATTTTGCAAACCGCTTTTCGCAATTACGTTTTCAAGGCATATTTCAATGCTGAAAAAGAGCATAAACCATCCTTTGAGCCTTCTTCAGCTTGCCGTTCATGCGGGACTTGTTCTGGGACTTCTGCTTCTCACGAAAGATTTGGGCACGATCCTCGTTTACTGTGCGATGATAGCCTTTATGCTTTTCGTATCCGGGCTTTCGGTATGGTATTTTATCGGTGCCGCAGGAGCTCTCACGGCGCTTTTTCCGACGATTTGGAATCATTTGGCGGTATATCAGCAGGAGAGAATCAAATGCGGTTTTAACCCCGAACTCGACCCTGTAAAGTACGGTTATCAGGCACTCAAAAGCAAATCGGCGATATCTGCCGGCGGTCTTTTGGGTTCGGGCTTTGCCGGAGGAAGTGTTTACAAGAGCCTACCGGCGTGTCAGTCGGATTTTCTCTTTGCGGTTCTCGGCGAAAAATTCGGACTTATCGGCTGCCTTATCTATATGATTTTAATGTCTGTTCTGATAATTCGAATTCTTTTTATAGCACGGAATGCGAGAATGAATTACGCCTCGACGGTTTGCGTCGGCATTGCTTCGGTTTTTTTAATACAAACTATCGAAAACATCGGAATGTGCCTTGCTTTTCTGCCCGTCATCGGAATAACGCTTCCCTTTTTCAGCTACGGCGGCTCGTCGATTCTCTCGTCGTTTATCGCCGTCGGAATCGTAATGAGCGTTCACACGCACAAGGAAAAATATTACTTTGAACACAGCGGAACGATTTAGGGCACGACGGAATATTTTAAGGCACGAAACGGTTTAAGAAAAAGCGGAATATTTCGGTGAATCTTGCGACACTTCGGGAAAAATTCGTTTTTTTACGGTTTATCCCTTGATATTACGGACAAAAGGCTGTATACTGTCATACGGTCGAAAGCCGTATGGCCGCACTGAATTCTCTTTCCTCGAAAAATAAATTACGTAAATAATTCAAATGAAAAGGATATAATCATGAAACTCGGTATAATAGGACTTCCGAATGTCGGAAAAAGCACTCTTTTCAACGCACTCTGCGGAGGCGGTGCGCAAAGCGCAAACTATCCCTTCTGCACAATCGACCCGAACGTCGGCATAGTGCCCGTTCCCGATAAAAGGCTCGACCGCCTTGCCGAAATGTATTCTCCCGAACTTTACACGCCGGCAACGATAGAATTCGTCGATATTGCGGGGCTTGTCAAAGGCGCATCGAAAGGCGAGGGTCTCGGCAACAAATTTTTATCTCACATAAGAGACGTCGACGCCGTAATTCACGTTTTGAGGTGTTTTGTCGACGACGATATAATTCACGTCGACGGCTCGGTTGACCCCATAAGAGACCTTGAAACAATTAATCTCGAACTTATTTTCTCCGATATGGAAATGCTCGAAAGACGCATCGAAAAAACGAAAAAGCTTCTCAAAGGAGACAAGACGCTTGCCGCCGATCTCGAAGTTTTCGAAAAGGTTTACAAAAACTTCGAAGACGGAAAAACGGCAAGGAGCATGGACCTCTCCGACGACGAAAAGGCCGTTTTGTCGGATATTAATCTCATAACGATGAAACCCGTAATTTACGCCGCAAATGTTTCGGAAAGCGAAGCCGCAGAAGTTTCGCCGGACAACGAATTTTACAAGGCGGTTTGCGCCGTCGCATCGGAAGAAGGCGCCGAAGTTATTCCCGTTTGTGCCGGAATAGAAGCCGAAATAGCGGAGCTTGAACCCGAAGAAAAGGCTTTGTTCCTTGCGGATATGGGAATCGAACAAAGCGGTCTTTCGAGACTTATTCAAAAGAGCTATTCCCTTTTGGGTCTTATAAGCTACTTAACGGCAGGTCCCAAAGAAGTCCGTGCCTGGACGATAACCGAAGGAACGAAAGCTCCTCAGGCGGCGGGAAAAATCCACTCGGATTTCGAAAGAGGATTTATCCGTGCCGAAATAGTTTCCTTCGATGACCTTGTTTCGTGCGGTTCGATGG
The DNA here is from genome assembly GCA_964466085.1 of uncultured Ruminococcus sp. Classification (GTDB taxonomy): domain Bacteria; phylum Bacillota; class Clostridia; order Oscillospirales; family CAG-272; genus RUG14199. Next base: position 2,175 of record CAYXMB010000080.1, on the reverse strand, counting down.
CGGCAGTCAAAGAAAAAGGCCTTCTCAGAAGCGAAGGCAAGGAATACGTCATGAAAGACGGCGACGTCGTTCTTTTCAGATTTAACGTTTAAAATACGAAAAGGCTTTTCGAAGAAAATTCGAAACGTAAAGTCCCGAAATCCGAAACGACGTTTAATGTTTTTACGAAAAGGGCTTTTTTCGGAAATTTCGAAGTGAAACCCTGAAATCCGAAACGGCGTTTTATGCTTTTGCAAAAAGCTTTTCTCGAAAGCCTTGAAGCGGAAGCTTTGAAAGCCGAGATAACATTTAATTTTTTACGAAAAAGGCTTTTCATCGAAAAACTCGAAGCGGAAGCTCTAAAATCAAAGACAGCTTATAATGTTTTTCGAAAACAAAATTTCCGTCCTTGCGGAAGTAAATTCCGGCTCGGACGGGATTTGAATTTTCATCGAAAATCACCTTTTGAAACTTTGAAAATGCGACCCGACACCTCAAAGGCGGCGAGTCGCATTTTTTACATTTTCAGAATAATTCTCGCAAACTGGAAGTAAATGAGAAGCGAGAGAGCGTCGACTATCGTCGTTATAAACGGGCTTGCCATTACGGCGGGGTCGAAGCCTATCTTCTGCGCAAGAAGAGGAAGCGACGCACCGACAAGTTTCGCTATAAATACCGTCGCAACGATGGTAAGGCAAATTACCGCGATAACGGGCAGAGTAAGCTCGCTGTTGCCGAAAATAAGTCTGTCGACAAGGAGCAGCTTTACAAAATTCGCCGCCGCAAGCGTCAGGCCGCAAAGCACCGAAACCCTGATTTCAATCCATATTACTTTAAACCAATCTCTGAATGCGATTTCGTCAAGCGAAAGTCCGCGTATTACGGTTACAGACGTTTGAGAACCCGAATTTCCTCCGGTATCCATGAGCATCGGGATATAAGCTATAAGAACGGAGCACACCGCAAGTTTATCTTCGAATCCCGAAATTATCTGACCCGTGAAAGTTGCGGAAATCATAAGAAGGAGAAGCCAGGGGATTCTCTTTGCCCACGTTTCGAACACGCCCGTTTTGAGGTAGGGCTTGTCGGACGGCAGAATAGCCGCCATTTTTTCGATATCTTCCGTATCTTCTTCGCTGATGACGTCCATTGCATCGTCGAACGTTACGATACCGACAAGGCGGTTTTCCGTGTCGACGACGGGAATTGCGAGAAAGTCGTACTTATCCATTGAACGTGCGACGTCCTCTTTGTCGTCGTGAGTGTTGACCGATACAATAGCGGTTTCCATCATATCGCCTATGACGGCACCGTCACCCGACATTATCATGTCTTTCACGGTGGTTACACCGATAAGATGCCTTTGGCTGTCGGTCACGTAACAGGTGTAAACCGTTTCTTTCTTGAGACCGGTTTCTCTTATTCTCCGAAATGCGTCTGCAACAGTCGTTTCGGGACGGAGCTCGACAAACTCCGTTGTCATAATCGACCCCGCACTGTCTTTCGGATAGTGAAGCAGTTGATTTATCATCTGCCGTTTTTCGGGAGTTGCCTGCGCCAAAATTCTCTTTACCATGTTGGCGGGCATTTCCTCGATAATATCGACCGTGTCGTCCATAAACAGCTTATCGACGACGTAGCCGAGTTCGGCATCGGAAAAAGCCGCAATAAGCGCCTGTTGCATATCGGTTTCCATTTCGACGAAACACTCTGCGGCAAGCTCTTTCGGGAGAATTCTGAACAGAAGCGTAAAATCTTCGGGTGAAAAATCTTCGAAGAATATTGCGATATCCGCAGGCTCCATGTCGTGCAAAAGAGCTCTTATGCGGGAATAATTCTTTTCTTCAATCAGTTTCTCGATTTCCTCATAGAGGTCTTCGTAAATTTCTTCAAGCATAAATTACCGACCTCCATATTAAATTACCCCGTGTACCGATGCGGCACATCTTATTTTATCACATGCCTCTTTCATATCGGGAGCGGCAAAAGATGCCGTGCCGACAACGAAAACGTCGGCTCCCGCCTCAGCGCAGAGTTTTGCGGTTTCTTCGTTGATTCCGCCGTCGACCTGAAGTGCGATTTCGGGTGCCGTATTTCTTATTTCTCTGATTTTGGGAAGCATATCGCTCATGAATTTCTGGCCGCCGAAGCCCGGCTCGACCGTCATGACAAGCGCCATGTCGATATAGGGAAGAA
>CAYXMB010000079.1:0-7001 GCA_964466085.1 uncultured Ruminococcus sp. | reverse complement strand
GCACCGTTATATTCAACTACGCTTCTGTCCCATTCCGATAAGTCGAACACATCGCCGAGAATCGCAAAATCGTAAATTCCCTGATATTCTATGTTATGAATCGTATAAACGGTTTTAATCGATGAAAATTTAGGCAAAAAAGAATATTTTCTCTTCAAATAAATTACACAAAGAGCGCTTTGCCAATCGTTCGCATGAAGAATATCGGGATAAAAATCGAGATGCGCCATCATTTCAAGGACGGCTTTACCGAAAAACGCAAAGCGTTCCCCATCATCGTAACTGCCGTAAAACTGTTCTCTCTTGAAATAAAATTCGTTATCCAAAAAATAGAATGTCACTCCGTCCTTCACGGTGCTCCATACACCGCAATACTGTTTTCTCCACGAAAGGGAAACCTCGAATTCGCATTCAAGTTGCAACACATCGGAAAATTTTTCTTTTACGACGGGATACATGGGTATTACGACCCTTATATCCGATTCTTCACCGAGTGACGACGCGACGCTCGGCGGCAAAGAGCCGATTACATCACCGAGTCCTCCCGTTGAGGCAAAAGGCAACGCTTCGGATGACGTGTAAAGTATTTTCATATTCTCCTCCTTCTTCGGGGGTTTTAAGCCTCCGTTCCCGCCTTGCCGCCTGAACATGCAAAACGGTTTGTCAGTTTTTAATTTCAAATGCCGTCGCAAGAATGCGATGCACTGTTTTTAAAAATTCCGTGCGAAAAATCGGTATTCAAAGCGACTTTGCAATATCCGTTCGGTCTAAACCGAAAAGAGAAACGGTGAAGCCTTTTAAAACCTCACCGCTTGCATCGGGATAAGGCGCAAAGCCCATTAAACTTTTCGCTTATGTTTTACGTTTGCGTGAGAATACACGAAACGCAGAGTACAATTTGATTTTTCGGGTGACGTTTGACGCCCGTCAAATCATTTTTCTCTTTGAAATATAGTACGGCTGACTGTCAACACCCGAAAGCATGACGCCGTCGCGAACGACAACGTTTTTATCGGTGATAACACAGTTCAGATAAGCACCTTCGCCCAAGAGAGTATCCTGCATGAGAATCGAGTTGCGAACAGTCGTGTTTCTTCCGATTTTTACACCGCGAAACAGTATTGAGTTCTCAACCGTTCCTTCGATTACGCAGCCGTCTGCGATAAGCGAATTTTTAACCCGTGACGTATTGCTGTAATAAGTCGGTTCGGAATTGCGGATTTTGGTAAGAACGGGACGGTTTTTAACTTCGAAAAGCTGTCGCCTCGCATCATCGTTCTTTATAAGTTCCATTGAATATTTGAAGTAATCCGACATCGAAAGAATGTTGGCGAAGAAGCCGTCGTAGCGGTAAACTCTGAAGTTCGATTTCGAAAGGTTCCCCGCAATAACGTCTCTTGTCAGGCTCACCCAGTTTCTCGCAATCGAATCGTTAATCATTCTTTGCAAATAATCGGTGCGCATTACTATCATATTCAAGCACACTTCCGCTTCTCCCGAAAACCTGTCGGGATAAGTCAAAATGTCATAAATTCTGCCGTCGACATCGGCATTAATTATAATGTTGCTCCGTGCCGCTTCTTCGGTAAGCACCATTTTCTTTACGGCAAGAGTCATGTCGGCACCGCATGCGGCGTGATACTCTATAATGTCGTTAAGGTCGACGTTGCAAATGACGTCGCAGTCGGAGAGAACAACGTATTCGTCTTTCAATTTCGACAGAGAGTAGTTAACGCTTTTAAGCGCTTCGAGTCTCGACGTGGGATTGCGTCCCGTGTTGTACGTTGCCGTAACGTTCGGAGGAAGCATCGTAATACCGCCCGAACGCCTCGCAAGGTCCCAGTCTTTTCCGGAGCCTATGTGGTCCATAAGCGAAAGATAGTTGTTGTTGGTTATTACCCTGATATTGTTTATATCGGAGTTTACCATATTAGATAAAGTAAAATCGATAAAGCGGTAACGGCAACCGAAAGGAACGGAAGCTATCGTTCTCGCCGCCGTAAGTTCGGGTATATTGTTATCGTGAACGTTTGAAAAAATAATTCCCGCAGTTGACATATCAGCTGTCCTTCCTTTCTTTTTCGAAATATGATTTATCGGCCATAGCTCCCGCTTCGACAACGGTGCCGTCGGGGAGAGTAAGTCCGCCCGCAACGACGCAGACTTTGGTCGTATCGGATCTCGTTTTACCTATAACGCAGTTCTTACCGACCGTAACGTCGCTGTCGATAATGCTGTAATTCACGGTTGCACCTTCGCCTATCACGACGTTTGCCATGATAACCGAGTCTTTAACATATGCGCCCTTTTCGATTTTAACTCCGCTTGACAAAACGCAATTTTCAACGACGCCTTCGATATCGCATCCTTCGGTTACAAGCGAATTTATAACTCTTCCGCTTTCGCCCATTCTGTGCGGCGGGTGCGCCTCGTTTCGGGAATAAATGACAAAATCACGGTCACGCAAATTGAAGACGGGATTTTCTCCGAGAAGATCCATATTGGCTTCCCACAGGCTTTCGATTGTACCGACGTCCTTCCAATAACCATCGAACGGGTAAGCCATAAGCTTTTTGCCGTCGGAAAGCATTGCGGGAATGATATTCTTTCCGAAATCATTTGACGACGTCGGTTCGTTCTCGTCGTTTTGCAAATATTCTTTCAGAACTTCTTTCGAGAAAATGTAAATACCCATCGACGCCTTATTGCTCTTCGGCACTTTCGGCTTTTCCTCGAATTCGCAAATTCTCATATCGTCATCGGTATTCATTATACCGAATCGGGACGCTTCTTCCATAGGTACTTCCAAAACGGCTATGGTTGCATCCGCATGCGCTTCTTTGTGCGCCTTGAGCATACGGCTGTAATCCATTTTGTAAATGTGGTCTCCCGACAAAATAAGAACGTAGTCGGGATCGTACCTATCGATAAAAGCGATGTTTTGATAAATCGCATTTGCCGTTCCCTTGTACCAATCGGCACCGTTCTTCGCTTGATACGGCGGCAAGACGGTAACACCGCTCGACGCCCTGTCAAGGTCCCACGGTCCGCCTTTTCCGATATATTCGTTAAGAACAAGCGGCTGATACTGCGTCAGAACACCGACGGTATAAATGCCGGAGTTAACGCAGTTCGACATCGGAAAGTCGATAATTCGGTACTTGCCGCCGAACGTTACGGCGGGCTTTGCTGTCTTTTCGGTCAATGCATACAGTCTTGAACCTTGTCCGCCGGCCAACAGCATGGCAACACATTCGGTCTTTCTATACATCTGTCAACACCCCCAAGAAATTAGTTTTATTACGTTCAAAAAGCTTTGAGCTTTTTCAAAGTCGGTTTGATATCCGATACCTCCGAAACAATGCGAAAATCTCGCACCGCCGAGCGAAATTTCAATCTTTTCGCTTGTTTCGCTTTTTCAAAATAAGTGCGGTATAAGCCGGTAAATCGAATTTAAGGTAACGCCTCGTCACCGTTTTGCCGTCTTTACGGTATTTTTCTCGAAAAACGGGATAAAATTCGTCGGGATTAACGCACCGCCCTCCGAATTTATACAAATCGGAATTCAAGACAACCTCGTAGTAATTACCGCCGGAAACTTCGAATTCGTATCCTTCTCTGTCACGAGGCGAAAAGTTAACGACAACGGTAAGACTTTTACCGTTTGAATTTTTTCTCTCGTAAATCACGGCATTGTCGTGCGTTCTGTCGGCATCAATCCATTTGAAGCCGTCCCACGAATCGTCGATCTCCCAAAATTCGCTGTTTTTAAGGTACAAGCCGTTCAGGAATCTCACAAATCGTTGCATTTCGGTATGTCTCGGATAATCCGTCATGAACCATTCAAGCTGATTTTCAAAGTCCCACTCCCTAACCTGAGCGAATTCGCAGCCCATGAAAAGAAGTTTTTTACCCGGCATCGTCATCATATAAGTCAAATAAGTCCTCATCGCCGAAAACTTTTCGTCGTAAGTACCGAACATTTTATTATAAAGGGAAAGTTTTCCGTGAACGACTTCGTCATGAGAAACAGGCAATATATAATTCTCGTTATAAGCGTACATCAAAGGGAATGTCAGTTTGTCATGATGATACTGACGATAAATCGGGTCCATCTGAACATATTCGAACATATCGTTCGCAAAACCCATATTCCATTTGAAATTAAATCCCAATCCACCGACATCGACAGGCTTTGTAATCATCGGCCACGAAGTCGATTCTTCGGCAATCATCAACACGTCGGGGAATTCGGCGAAAACCGCACTGTTGAGTTTTTTGAAAAAATCAATCGCCTCAAGATTTTTGTTGTCTCCGTTTATGTTGGGTACCCACTCCCCGGGCTCACGGTCGTAATCAAGGTACAGCATCGATGCGACGGCATCGACACGAAGCCCGTCGATATGGTACTTTCGAAACCAGAAAAGCGCATTGGAAATCAGAAAAGAACGAACTTCTTCCCGTCCCACATCAAAATATCTCGTGCCCCATCCTCTGTTTTCCATCCGGTCGGCACCCTGATATTCATAGAGAGGAGAGCCGTCAAATTCGTAAAGTCCCGAAATATCTTTCGGAAAATGAGCCGGGACCCAGTCCAAAATAACTCCCAAGCCCTCTTTGTGAAACTTATTTACAAAATAAGCGAAATCTTCGGGCGTGCCGAAGCGGGACGTCGGCGCATAGTAACCCGTAACCTGATACCCCCACGAACCGTCAAAAGGATATTCGGTTACAGGCAAAAGCTCAACATGAGTATACCCCATGTCTTTTACATACGGAACAAGTTCATCGGCAAGTTCACGGTAATTGAGATAGTGCTCGCCGTCGGAATTGCATTCACCGTCTTTCGTTTTCCACGACGCCGCATGTACTTCATATATATTCATCGGAGAAGGATAAAAATGACCTTCGAGATTCTTTTTAGACGAATGAAATTTTTTCGGTCTTTGCGAAATCCATTTTTCGTCATCGAATTTCAAATTTGAAATATCCTTTATAATCGAGGCGGTTTTACCGAGAGTTTGAGATGCAAACGCATAAGGATCGCTTTTTTCGACGCGTGACATTCCTCTCGTTACGGCGTATTTATAGAAAGCACCTTCAAGCAAATCCTGCGTTTCAAAAGAAACTTCCCATATTCCGCCCGTAATTTTTTTCATCGGTATTCCGCAGTTCCATGTGCAAAAATCGCCTATGACTTCGACCTTATCGGCACACGGAGCCCAAACACGGAACACGTAAGTATATTTGCCGCTTTCTTTACTGTAAGAATAATGGCATCCCATAAGGTCGTACGATGCGAAATTCGTACCCTGATGGAAAAGGTAAGATGCAAAATCCGTGTTTTCAACGTTCGCCTTGCCGTTGCCGCAAAGCGTATCGGAAGAGTTTTTCAAACAGTCGTTTGATTTTGCCGGATTATCTTCGGTAAACTTCATTTCTTTTTTCATATACACCCTCCCGAAATCCATTTGACAATGGGATTATCTTCAAATTATATTATAATACATTTGTCCCGCTTATTCAATACCAAATTCAAAAATAAAGCGATTGTTTTTCAAAAAAATGCGGGCAATGCCCGCATAAAAGTCAATAATATCTGATACTTGCGACAACCTTCCCCAAAATCGAAAGCGAATCGACAATAATAGGTTCCATTGTGCTGTTTTCCGGTTGAAGTCTGAAACGGCCGTTTTCTCTGTAAAAAGTTTTCACGGTTGCGCTGTCATCCACAAGAGCAACGACAATCTCGCCGTTTTCGGCAACGTTTTGCTGACGGACAATGACAACATCCCCGTCAAGTATTCCGGCTTCAATCATACTCTGCCCGGTTACTCTGAGCGCAAAAAGTTCTTCTTTTCCGTATTTTCCTTCCGTGAAATCAACATATCCGTCGAAATTTTCAACGGCGAGAATCGGCATTCCGGCTGTAACTTTACCTATAATCGGCACCTGTTTTGCCGCAGGAGGCGTAAAATCCCCTTCGACCCGTAAAGTTCTGCTCTTTCCGTTTTGCTTTTGAATATAACCTTTTTCTTCAAGCCTTTCGAGATACGCATGAACGGTTGCGGTGCTTTTGATACCGAGAGCTTCCCTGATATCTCTGACGGTCGGCGAATAGCCGTCGTTTCTGATACTTTCGGTAATATAATCAAGCATCTTTTTTTCTTTATCGTTGAGAGGTTTCATGGATTTTTCGAGCCTTTCTTTTTTTCTTGCTTTATTTTACATCCTTTTCGCCGAAATTGCAAACATTTGTTCTGAATTTAACAAATTATTTACATTTGACACAGAGGCAAATTTCGGTTGCCGTGAGAAAAAGCGGATTATAATTCATTACGAGTTTAAGAAAGTTTTTAAAAAAGAATTTTCAAAAGCTTGCAATACCGATTCAAATGTGGTATTATATAAGTGATAAGAATTTTTTAATCAAATCGGAGAGAAAAAAATGACAAACAACAAACACATACTCAATTGGATTAACGAAATGGCCGAGATGACAAATCCTGACAAAATCGTTTGGATTGACGGCTCCGACGAGCAAAGAGATGCTCTCAGAGAAGAAGCCTGCGCAACCGGCGAAATGATTAAACTCAATCAGGATATTCTTCCCGGCTGTTATCTCCACCGCACCGCAGTTAACGACGTTGCGAGAGTTGAAGGCAGAACTTTCATATGCACAAAGACGAAAGAAGATGCGGGAAACATCAATAACTGGATTGAACCCAAAGAATGTTACGAAAAACTTTCGAAGCTCTATCGCGGTTCAATGAAGGGCAGAACGATGTATGTTATTCCCTACTCCATGAGCGTTGTCGGAAGTGACTTCGCAAAATACGGAATCGAACTCACCGACTCGATTTACGTTGTTCTCAACATGCTTATCATGACAAGAGTAGGCACAAACGTTCTCGAAGCTCTCGGCGACAGCGACAATTTCATTAAAGGACTTCACTCCAAAGCGGATCTCGACGAAAACAACCGTTACATCTGCCATTTTC
>CAYXMB010000078.1:0-7107 GCA_964466085.1 uncultured Ruminococcus sp. | reverse complement strand
CTCGCTTGACCTTCCGCCCGACATTTCGGAAATCGGAGATTACGCTTTTACTCAATGTACGAAAATAACCGAAATTACGGTGCCCGATAAAATTACTTCTCTTCCCAAAGGAATTTTCACAAATTGCACCTCTCTCAAATCGTTTACGTGTGCAAATACTCTGTCGGAAATAGGGGAAGGAGCATTTTACTGCTGTACTTCTCTTGAAAGTTTCACTTTTTCAAGTAACATTACGAAAATCGACAACTACGCATTTTGCGGATGTTCGAAACTGAAATCGCTGGATATGCCGTCATCGATAAACACTTTGGGTGACTACGCTTTTTCGGCATGTCACTCTTTATCCGATGTCACCCTTTCCGATAATATCGAAAAAATTCCGATTTACGCTTTTGCCTCGTGCGAAGCACTTCAAAAAATTAATTTGCCCGAAAATTGCACGGAAATAGGTCAAAGCGCATTTTACTCGTGCTCTTCGCTTGAAAAAATAGAAATTCCCGAAAAAGTTAAAACGGTTTGCGAAAACGCTTTTGCCGGTTGTTCTTCTCTCTCACATGTAACGGCATATAAAAATATATCGGAAGTGGAAAAAAACGCTTTTGTCGACTTAAACCGAAATGCTGTTTTTTCATGCCCCGAAAATTCGTATATTGCAAATTACGCAACATCAAACGGTTATAAAACCGAAAGTATCAAATGAAAATTGAATATGAAAACACCTTCGGAAAGAGAAGAAACAAAACTTTTGAACTTCTCCGACCGAAGGTGTTTTTTTTCAAAGGGCAATGAATTTTTTATGAGCCGATTTCAATAAGTCGGCGTATCAAGTCTCCAACCGTCTTCCGTCATAACGAGTTTAAGCCTTATCGTATCCGATTCTTCTCCGTCACATATAGACAAAACTTCGACAAGGGCATATCCGTTTCCCTGTCTCAGAATTTTCAGAGTTTCGAAATCGTACGTTCTGTTAAGATTTACGGCTTCGTTTTCGATATCCACTCTCACAGTCAGTCTGCCGAATTCATCATCGATGTATCTTGAATATTCGACTATGTTTCCGCTGCTGTCGCGAATTCCGCTGAATGCGTTGGAAAATATAATTTCACAATAATCTTCGGAATAAACCTTAAGAGCTGCGGTTTTTATATCTTTAACACAAGAATAACCGCTTGCGGCATCCGCTTTCACATAAACCGCTTTTTTAACGTCGCTTTCTTCGTCAAGCTCCGTTTTCGCGTTTTCCACATCTTCTCTGTCGCACTTTATACCGTAACCGAAAAAAATCTCGTTTATTTCATAACTTTCTGAAATTAAATCTTTCGCCGACGAGAGAATTTCCCCGCTGTCGTATTTTTCACACGACGTGACGGACATAAGCGAAAGTGTTAAAATCAAGACAAAAAGTAAAGCTTTAGCGGTTTTTTTCATTTTTCCTCCGTCAAGTCCGTTTTTTCTCATGTTTTATCAAAAGAGAAAATATCGCTGCCGCATCAAGTATTCCGCATATCATATAATTCCATTCATATCCGTCGCAAATCAGAAACGCATAAATATGAATAGCGGCATCTATTAATAACATTGAGACCGAACTTATAATAAAAGCGAGGTTTGTACAGTATTTCACGTTAACCGTGAGAATTGAGAAAACAATTGCCGTGAGATACAAAATCAATATCGGTATTGCGACGTACCATACCCCGCTTTTGAAATACGAATACGAAAACGATATGAATTCGGCGAAAGGAAAAGGAATAACCGTTTTAAAAGCGACGAAAGTTACGGCTCCGATTACGGAATATACCGCAAGAAAACCCGCCAATATTCTTTCTTTCGCAATTGATTTACTCATTTTCGTCGAAATTCTCTCTTTCTGCCTTTTTTTCCATAGCACGGTTCAAAAGCTCGTTGATTCCTTTATCGACATAGGGTGCATTTTCGGTCTCGCTTACTGCGATTTCATTGTCCGCTTTATTTTCGGTTTCAAAGTTGTTACCTACGTCACTTAAATTCGTTTCTTCGTCTTCTATTTTTTCGGTAAAAGCAAAGTTTACGACTTTGGAATCTCCGATAAGTCTCATTATTTTTACACCGGAAGTGCTTCTTCCGTAAATCGGAATATCATCAACGGGAGTTTTTATAATAACGCCGTTATCGGTAATGAGGAGAACGTCCTTATCTTCGGATATCACTTTAATACCGCAGAGTTTTCCCGTTTTTTCGTTGAGATTATGGCATATTACACCTATAATCGCACGGCCTTTGGAATCATATTGAGATGCTTCGCTTCTCTTTCCGTATCCGTTTTCCGTAACGGTCAAAATCTTATATTTTGCCTGCCATTCTTCGGTATTTACGATAAGAGCGGCACCTACGACATAGTCACCGTCACGAAGCTTTATTCCCTTAACGCCTCTTGCGGTTCTTCCGACTGTCGTTACCCGTTTTTCCGAGAATCTCGCTCCCATTCCGTCATGAGTTCCGATGAGAATATCGCAGTTTCCGTCGGTTCTCGAAACGAATATGAGCTCATCCCCTTCATCAAGAGTAAGAGCGATTTTTCCGCCTTTTCTTTGATAGCTGTATTCCGAAACGGGAGTTCTCTTGATTACTCCGTTTTTGGTTACCATCAAAAGATATTCGTAGTCTAAAAATTCGGGAATTTCTATAATGGTGGATATTTTTTCACCTTCGGACAACTCAAGCACGTTTACAATATTCGTTCCCTTAGCGTTTGAACCGGCTTCCGGAACCTGATATGCTTTTTTAGAGTAAACTTTTCCGAGATTGGTAAAGAAAAGAAGATTGGAGTGAGAATTCGTGACTATTACTCTTTCGATATAGTCCTCCTCTTTCGTTTTCATTCCCGTCTTGCCTCTGCCGCCTCTCTTTTGAGAAGTGTATGATGCCGAAGGCTGACGTTTAACATATCCGGTATGTGTCATTGTAATTACGCACTCATGACGTTCGATAAGGTCTTCGATATCAATATCGTCGTGGCTTTCCGTAATTTCGGTTCTTCTTGCATCACCGAACTTTCTTTTAATTTCAAGAAGATCGTCTTTAATGATTTTTTCGACTCTCGATGAATCCGAAAGAATATCCCTCAAATCCGCTATGATATTTTCGAGTTCGCGAATTCTGTTTTCGATTTTTTCTCTTTCCATACCGGAAAGTCTGCCGAGCGTCATCGATACAATTGCCTGAGCCTGTTCTTCATCGAATGAAAAACGTGCCATCAAGTTGATTTTCGCCTGCGGGACGTCTGCCGATGCTCTGATAATATTTATAACCTCGTCAATATTATCAACCGCAACTCTGTATCCGAGATAAATATGTTCTTCTCTTAAAGCTTTATCAAGCTCAAACTTTGTTCTTCTTTCTATGACTTCTTTCTGGAATACAACGTAATGATCCATTATTTGAAGAAGATTCAAAGTTTTCGGAACACCTCCCACAAGCGCTATCATGTTAACGCTGAAAGTATCCTGAAGATTTGTATATTTGTAAAGCTGATTTAAAATTATCTGTCCGTTGGCATCTCTCTTATATTCAACGACGATTTTAATTCCGTTTCTGCTTGATTCGTCGCGAAGTCCCGAAATTCCTTCGACTTTTTTATCTTTTACAAGAGCCGCCATTGAAGAAATAAGCTCCGCTTTGTTTACCATGAAAGGAATTTCGCTTATTATAATCTTTCTTTTATCCTCGTCGATTTCGGCACGGCCTCTTATAACTATTCTGCCTTTACCGGTAGCGTATGCGTCTCTTATACCTCTCGTGCCGTATATAATACCGCCTGTCGGGAAGTCGGGACCTTTTATAAAATGCATAACATCATCTACACCGCATCCCGGATTTTCCATGTAGTATATAACGCCGTCTATTACCTCGCAAAGATTTTGCGAGGGTATTTTCGTTGCCATACCGACAGCTATACCTACGGGAGTACCGTTTGCCAAAAGATTGGGAAATCTCGACGGCAATACCGAAGGCTCGTTTCTCGTGTAGTCGAAGTTTTGATTCATATCGACCACGTTTTTATCGATATCCCTCATAAGCTCATCCGAGATTTTCGCAAGACGAGATTCGGTATAACGGTAAGCCGCCGCCGGGTCGCCGTCGATTGAACCGAAGTTACCCTGACCCTGAATCAAAGGATAACGGTATGAAAAACTTTGGGCCATATGTACCATTGTACCGTAAACCGCAGCATCTCCGTGAGGATGATATCTACCGAGAACGTTACCTACCGTTGTCGCCGATTTTCTGAACGGATTGGAGCTTGTCAGATTATCTTCGTACATAGAGTAAAGTATTCTTCTCTGACCGGGTTTCATTCCGTCTCTGACATCAGGCAAAGCACGGCTTGTCAACACCGACATGGCGTAGTCGAGAAAAGCCCCGCTGACGTGCCCTTCCATATTTACAGGTACTATTTTCTGTTCTTTAAATTCAATATTTCTGTTTTCTTCCAAAACTTCTCTTCCTTTCGGATAAAGTAATCCGTTTTATTTTATATCGACAGATTTCTTGCCGTCTTTTCCGATGCCGTTCTCATAGCATCGGCAACGCTTCTGTGTTTTTCGAATCTTTCGTATATAAATCTCGCAAGATACATGTCTCCCGCACCTTTGGTTCTCTTTACTTCGGCTTTTCTTGCGGGACATGCAAACTGCCCGTCTTTTCCGACGTAAACACTTCCGCTTGTGCCGAGAGTGCACAGTACTTCAATACCGCTTTTTTCATATATTACGGAGGCTGCCGCAAGAGCCGCTATCCTTTTTTGTCCTTCGTCTCCGTTAAGTTTCCAACCTGTCAAAACAAAAAGCTCGTCCTCATTGGGTTTTATAAGATTAGGTTTTCCCTCAAGCCCGTTTATAAGAAGTTCCTTATCGGCATCTAAAATTACGTATGCGCCTTTTTTCTTTGCATTTATGACAAGCATCTTATAAACGTCGGAGCGAAATCCGGGAGGAGTTGAGCCGCTTATTATAACTGTCTTTTGACCTGCTTCCGATATTAATTTGTCGAAAAGAGCGAAAAACTTTACGGTGCTTTCCATATTTATTTTTTCACCCGCTTCGTTAACGTCGGTAGACTTACCGTTTGAATCAATCAAAGAAATGTTTCTTCTCATTTTTCCGTCGGTAAAAACAGGAAAAACTTTTAAATTTTCTTCTGTCAGAGAATTAAATGCGGCTTTTCCTTCCTCGCCTCTTAAAATGCAAATCATTTTTGAATCAACACCCAGTCTGAAAAGTTCTCTTGATACGTTAATTCCTTTTCCGCTGTATGAAAATTCACTTGTTTCAAAGCATCTGTTTACCTCTCCCAAAGAAAGCGGAGTATCCAATTTATAAGTACGGTCGATTGAAGGATTGAGTGTGACTGTAATATAATTCATAATTTAAATATCGAGATTGTTTACGTATTTTGCGTTCTTTTCTATAAACTTTCTTCTCGGTTCGACATCGTCTCCCATAAGAAGCGAAAATACCTCGTCGCATTTCATGGCATCGGCTATTTCGACGCGCTTTATAGTTCGCTTTTCCGGGTCCATTGTGGTTTCCCAAAGCTGTTCCGGATTCATTTCACCGAGACCTTTGTAACGGCTTGCCGTCGCACCTTGTCCGAGTTCGGCAATCTTTTTGTCTCTTTCTTCATCGGAATAAGCGTAAGTATACTTTTTTCCTTTTGAAACTTTATAAAGAGGAGGCATTGCAAGATACACGTGACCTTCTTCAATAAGTTGTCTCATGTGTCTGAAGAACAAAGTCAAAATAAGTACCTGAATGTGAGAACCGTCGACGTCGGCATCCGCCATTATTATTATTTTCCCGTAGCGGAGTTTTGAAATATCGAAATCTTCACCGATTCCGCATCCGAGAGTTAATATTATATTTTTTATCTGTTCGCTTCCGTATACTCTGTCAAGTCTCGCCTTTTCGACGTTAAGTATTTTACCTCTCAAAGGAAGAATAGCCTGATAAAGGCTGTCTCTGCCTTCTTTTGCGGAACCTCCGGCAGAGTCTCCCTCCACAAGAAAAAGTTCCGTGAGCTCGGCTCTCTTGTCGTTACAGTCGGCAAGTTTATCTATGAAAGAAAATCCGTCGAGAGCGCTTTTTCTTCTTGTTGTTTCTCTTGCTTTTCTTGCGGCTTCCCTTGCTCTGCTTGCCGCAAGAGTCTTATCTATGATAGCCTTTGCAATAGAAGGATTTTCATCGAAAAATTCCGAAAGTTTTTCCGAAACTATTCTGTCGACTATGGTTCTCACTTCCGAATTTCCGAGTTTTGCTTTCGTTTGACTTTCAAACTGAGCATCGGGGAGTTTCACGCTTACAACGGCGCAAATACCTTCTTTGGTGTCTTCACCGGAAAAGTTTTTGTTGTTTTCCTTTAAAACACCCTTCTTTCTCGCATATTCGTTTATGACCTTCGTGAGAGCCGTTTTAAAGCCCGTTTCGTGTGTTCCGCCGTCAGTGGTACACATGTTGTTTGCAAACGTCACTATGGTATCCGTATAGCCCTCATTGTACTGCATTGCGACTTCGGCTGTGATATCTCCTTTAGTCGCTTTCATATAAATCGGTGACGGATGAACGGCATTTGTATGTTTCATCGAATTTAAGTATTCTACGAAAGATATTATGCCGCCTTCATACATAAGCACTTCGTGAGGATGTTCCCCGTTTTCGTCGGTTTTTCTCAAATCCGTCAGGGATATTTTAAGTCCGGCATTCAAAAACGCCTGCTCTCTCATTCTCGTAAGCAAAGTATCGTAATCGAAATTTATATCTTCGAAAATAGTCGCATCGGGTTTAAATCTGACGTAAAGCCCGTGTTTTCCGTCGGAAGAACCCTCGTGTTTGAATTCTCTCGCTTTTTTCCCGTATTCAAAGCGCATTGTATATCTGTTTCCTTCGTAGCAGTTGTCAACTTCCAACCACTCCGAAAGAGCATTAACTACAGACGCACCGACACCGTGAAGTCCTCCCGATATCTTATATCCCTCACCTCCGAATTTTCCTCCGGCATGAAGAATCGAGAAAACAACTTCCAAAGTGGGTATTCCCATCTTGTGGTGTATCTGACTCGGTACTCCGTATC
>CAYXMB010000077.1:0-7115 GCA_964466085.1 uncultured Ruminococcus sp. | reverse complement strand
GTAATCTCCGATTTCCGAAATATCGGGCGGAAGGTCAATCGAGTTGACCGCCTCACACGCTCCGAGAGCATATTCTCCTATTTTCAAAACGGTAGAGGGAAATATTATTGTTTCGGCTTCGGTACATGTAAAAAACGCATAAGAGCCGATTTCGGTACATCCTTCCGGAATAATAAATTCTTTTACCGATGAGCAGGAATAGAAAGCTCCCTCTCCTATTTTGTTGAGTTTTGAAGGAAGATTGATTTTTGAAAGTGCGGAACATTCCGAAAATGTACCTTCTTCGATTTCCTGTAAGTTATCGGGAAGTGTTACCTTTTTAAGAGCGGTGCACTTTGCAAACGCATAAGACCGAATTCTTACGACTGTATCGGGTACCGTGATTTCGATAAGTTCCGTGTGTCCCATGAAAGAGTCGTTTCCGATTTGAGTGACTTTATATCCGTCAATCGCTTCGGGGATATTGCACGTCTCGTTTTTCTTCGAAAGATAAGAAGTTATTTTCGCCGTTTTGTCATCGAGAACGTCGTATTCGAAAAATCCGTCGCCGCTTTTGTTGCCGGAGCTTAAAGTGATTTCATCTTTTTCCGTGACGGCTTCCGTGTCGGTGCTCTCATCGCTTCTTTCGGAATTTTCTTTTCCGCATGAGGATAAAATTAAAGACAAAATCACAATGAGGGACAGTATAAGTGAAACATATTTTTTAAATTTCACTTTGCTCTCCTCCTTTTTTTATTTTTAAATTTCTTTTTACCGTCTGCCAAGTCACCTTTTTTCAAAATTCCGATGTAATCCCAAAAAAGAGGAAACAGTGAGATAAGAGCCGATGCCAAGCCGTATAGCAAGATATAATTTGTCACGTTGAAATTTTCGTTTGAGGAAAAATAAGCGTAAACGTTTGCCGCTATTGTTTGCAAAATGCATGCGAGGGTTATAAAAGATGCTCTTGCATATTTGAGTTTCGGTCTTGTAAGGGTGTTTACCGACGGGAGAACAAACGTTATCAGCGCAAACAGAGAGGAGCACTTGACGTACAGGAAAAAAGTGTCGGACGCCCATTCTTTAAATTCCTCAGAAAGTGGCTGCGATGCAAGTTCGGTGCGGAAAAGAACAAGTGTAATCGCACAGAGAATTGTCCCGATTGCGGCAAGTGAAGAAATACATACGGCAAAAATTCCTGCCGTTTTCCGTTTTTTCAGATATATAAACGAAATCAGTGAAGTTACGCAAAAAAGAACGACGATAACCGATAAAATACGAATCATTACGTTTATTCCTCAGAGGAGCGTTTCATAATGCCGTTTTCGAAAGTTCCCTCGTAGGTTCTCCCGTTCGAGCTTACATAAATTCCTCTGCCGTTCATTTGATTGTCTTTGAATTCTCCGGAATATTTAGAGCCGTCGGCCCAGCACATTATTCCTTTGCCGTTTCTTTCGTCGTTGACATAGTCTCCGGAATAATAATCACCGTTGGCCCACGTGTATTTCCCTTTTCCGTTTTTCAAATCCGATTTAAAAGAACCTTCGTAAACCGAACCGTCGGAATAGTGAAAAACGCCTTCTCCGTCTTTGACGTCATTCTTGTATTCGCCTTCGTAATATGCGCCGCTGACCCACGTGTACTTGCCGTGACCTTCTTTCTTTCCGTTGCCGAATTCACCTTCGTAAACGTCGCCGTTGGAATAAGTGTATTTTCCGGTTCCGGAAATTTTGTCGTTGCTGAATTCACCCTCGTAAACGTCACCTGTCGAAAAAGTCAGAGTACCGTAGCCGTGTCGGAGAAGTTTAACAAGGTCTCCCGAATATTTTCCGCCGTTTGCATACTCAATATCGCCGGTTTCCTGGTTAATATATGCCGTGAGACCCGATGAATAAACAATTCTTCCGCTTATCGGATTAGAATCGGAGTTGACTCTGCCGAAAAATTTCACGTTTTCTCCGTTGTCAAGTTCGTAATTTACGTATCTGTAACCGCAAAAATAGAGTATGGCGAAAAGAGCGACAACACATGCCAAAACGCTTACGGCAACTGTAATAATTATGCTTTTGACGGAAGCTATCTGTTTTTCATCGCCTTTTTCACCGTTTTCCGTCATGTCTCCCATGACTTTAACGGTTTCATCTTCGGCGTTTTGTTCCCGATTTTCATTTATTTCGGCGTTTTTATTCGGAGTATTTATTTTTTTCTTTTTTTTCATTTTGTATTCCTAACTGCAGAATTTAAAATGCGTTTTTTAATATGGTGATAAAATTGTCAAGCATCGTCACAAGTTCCGGCACTAAAAAATAAACGAGAACGGCAAGTGCCGTGATGACGATTGTCCACGTCAGAAACCATGCGGGATTTGATCCTTTTTTTTCAAAACGAACGTCGGCTTTATATTTTTTCTCCTCCGGTATGTAAAACCTCAAAGAGGAAAAATCGTACTTTTCCGTGACGTCGGAAATTCCGAAAAGGCTTCTTATTTTTTTGAATTTTTTATTTTTCTCTTTTACCGAGATTGCTTCATTTCCGTTTGCCGTGCTGACGTAGCGGGAAAGTATGCCGCCTTTTTTTAAGTGAATGCTCAGCGGGAAAGTATGCTTGTATCCGAGCTTTTTCAAAGTCATTGCTTTTTCGGGAGACAGTGCTTCGTTTTTTAAAAGTCTTCTGACAAGTCTGCCGAGATAATCTTTTGTGTAATACGAATATGAAATCCCTATTATTATTCCGAGCCAAACGGCAAACAGAACAAGCTTAAAACTCTGTATTCTGTTATAAAAAACAAGATTGTCGTATTTCCCGGCAAGAGAAGCCGCAATATACAGTGTCATGGTTTCTTACCGTTACTTTGCGGGTTTTATAACGTCGCATCCGAGATATTTGCGAAGTACTTCGGGTACGGTTACCGAACCGTCGGCGTTCTGATTCTGCTCTACAAGAGCGGGAAGTATACGGCTTGTCGCCAATCCCGAACCGTTGAGAGTGTGCAGATATTCGGGTTTTCCTCCGCCGTCACGTTTGAATCTCATCATTCCGCGACGTGCTTGATAATCCCTTGCGTTCGATACCGATGAAACTTCTTTGTATCCGTTCATGGAAGGAATTTGAATTTCGATATCGTAAGTTCTTGCCATAGATGCCGAGCAGTCTGCGGCGGCAAGCTTTACCGTTCTGAAATGGAAACCGAGACCTTTGACCAGAGCTTCCGCTTTTCCGACAAGTTCTTCAAATGCTTCATCGGAGTTTTCGGGTTTGGTGTATTGAACCATTTCGACTTTGTTGAACTGATGTCCTCTTACCATGCCTCTTTCGTCTGCCCTGTAAGAGCCTGCTTCACGTCGGAAGCATGGAGTATATGAGATGTATTTTCTCGGAAGATCCGCTTCGGTCAGTATTTCGCCTCTGTGGAGTGAAACAAGAGCCGTTTCCGCCGTGGGAAGCATAAAACGCTTGCGTTCGTCCTCCGCATTGTCAAGCCAGTATACCTCGTCCTTGAATTTCGGAAATTGGCCCGCAGTGAGACCGCATTCGTATCCTAACATGTGGGGAACCAATACAAGCTCATATCCGTCGGCAAGATGTGTGTCGATGAAATAATTGAGAAGTGCCCATTCGAGGCGTGCACCCATGCCTCTGTATATCCAAAAGCCGTTTCCGGAAAGTTTAACACCTCTTTCATAGTCGATGAGTCCGAGTGATGTGCAGAGGTCAACGTGATTTTTCGGTTCGAAATCGAATTTGTGGGGTTCTCCGAAATATCTGAGCGGTTGGTTGTTTTCTTTTCCGCCGGGCAACAAATCTTTATCGGGAAGATTCGGAAGACCTAACATCAATTCGCTGTATTCATTCTCAACTTTATTGATTTTCGCTTCTCCCTCTTTGACTTTGGAACCGAGTTCTTTCATTTTTGCGAAAATATCGGTCACGTCCTTGCCTTCTTTTTTCAACTGAGGAATAAGCTTGGTTTGCTTATTTTGTTCCGATTTCATCGTCTCCGTTTCGGCGATGAGACGTCTTCTTTCTTCGTCGAGAACAAGGATTCTTTCGATTTCTTCTTTCGCTTCTTTTCCTTTTGCGCGAAGTCTTTCTACTACTTCTTCGGGATTTTCTTTTATAAGTTTAATATCTATCATTTTTGTTTGCCTTTCGATTCTAATGGAAATAAATGGTAATTACTCTGCTTCTATTACGGTATGTCCGCATATTTTTTCAAGAATTTCTTCGAGGTCCTCATTGGAGGTATATTCAACAAGTATCGTGTTTTTATTTCTTCTCGAATTAATCTTTATCTTTCTGCCGGAAAGTTGTGTTGCTTTCTGCTCAAGCTCCTCGTAATAATTAACTGTTAAATTCATTGGAACGTCGGATTTTAATTGACTGTTTTCTTCTTCGCCGTTTAATTTTCTGACAGCTGTTTCGGTTTCTCTCACCGACAGATTCCTTTTCATTACTCTTGTTGCGAGACCTTCCATCAATGACTTGTCACGCAGTCCCAGCAAAGCTTTGCAATGACCTGCCGACAGTTTATCGTGTACCAAAAACTCTACGACTTCGGGCGGCAATTCGAGAAGTCTCAGAGTATTTGCGATTGCGGGACGGCTTCTTCCGACTTTTTTCGATACTTCTTCTTGTGAAAGGTTGAAATCGTCCATCAGCGCTTTATATGCTTTTGCTTCCTCATAGGAATTTAAATCTTCTCTTTGAATGTTTTCTATAAGTGCAAGCTCTGCCGCTTTAAGCTCGTCGGCATCTGTTATTATGCACGGTATCTCCGAAAGACCCGCTTGCTTTGACGCTCTCCAACGGCGTTCACCCGCTATTATTTCGTAGGTTCCGTCTTTCAAATCTCTTACAAGTATCGGCTGTATCAGTCCGTGTGCGGCAATTGATGATGAGAGCTCCGCAAGAGCTGCTGGATCGAAATACTTTCTCGGTTGATTTTTCTTTGGTAAAACGGAATTTACTTCGATATGAGTAATTCTGTCTCTCGTTTCTATCGAATTTTCATCGAAAATCATGTCAAGCCCTTTTATTTGTCTTTTTGTTCCCATATCTTCCTCCTAATCTATTCTTTCTATTAATTCTTTTGCAACGTCGAGATAATCCAAGCTTCCCTTTGAATACTTATCGTAATAGATAAGCGGTTCTCCGAAACTCGGTGCTTCGGAAACTTTGACGTTTCTTGTGATTGCCGTTTTGAACAGCTTGTCCGAGTAATATTTTTTAAGTTCATTCATCACTTGAAACGTCAGGTTAAGTCTTGCATTGTACATTGTAATCAATATTCCCATAATGTACAGCGATTTATTATAGGCCTGTTTTACTTTTTTTATCGTAATCATGAGCTGAGCAAGCCCTTCAAGCGCAAAATATTCGCATTGCATCGGGATAACGACGCCGTCTGCACACGTCAAAGCATTTATTGTGAGCATTCCGAGTGACGGAGGGCAGTCGATTATTATATAGTCGAAATGTTGCTGCAGGTTGTCTTTTATCTTTTTCATGCAGCGTTCACGCCCTTCTATTTCTATCAGGTCGATTTCCGCTCCGGCTAAGTTTATGGTTGACGGAAGCAAATATAAATTGTTCCATTTTGTCTTTATGATAGCCTGTTCCGGCGTACACTGACCGAGAAGTGCTTCGTATGAAGAATAACGTATATTTTTCTTATTTACTCCCACTCCGCTTGTCGCATTACCTTGAGGGTCAAGGTCACACAGTAAAACCGAATATCCGAGATTTCCTATTGCCGCCGCAATATTTACCGCCGACGTTGTCTTGCCTACGCCTCCTTTTTGATTAGCGAACGCCACAGTTACCGTTTCAGCCATTCTACCACCGCCTTTCCTATATATTATATATCAACCGACTCCCGATGTCAATAATAATTCGGCTAAAAGAAAAAATGTTTCACGTGGAACATCGGAGAAACGTTCCACGTGAAACATTTTATTTAAATACAGTCACAGAATAAACGACCGAATCGGAATTTTCACGCCGTGTCAGCTCATACCTGAAATTGCTTTCTTCAGCCGACTTACATGCCGAAAGGATCGACTTCCCGATTTTTTTAGAAACGTTTTCAAAAGGGAGTGACGGAGCACTTAGAATAGAATCGATATATTCTTCGGAGCTTGCGACGTTTAACCTTTGAGAACCGATAAATTCGATAGTTTGAAAACGGAGCGGTTGAGGCAAGCGCAAAAGCGCACGAGCATGTCGTTCGGATAAGTTATAGCTTGAAATAAGAATGCGTTCTTCATCGGAAAAAGCGGAAAGTCTGATTTTGTTCGAAACGGCGGAAACGGTACAATTTAGGCGTTCAGCAATCAAGTCGCGAGATACAAGAAATTTCTTTGATAAGAGCGACAGAAAGTCGGCTTTTTCGAAAAAATCACCGGAAGATGATACAAACGAAATGATATAATCGCTGAGCATCGGGTAATTTGCCGAAAATGTGACGGGAATTTCCTTCAATCCCAGTGCACGGGCGGCACACAGTCTTTTTACGCCGTCGCAAAGTCGCATACTGTCGTCAAAAGTCAGCGGTTCAAAAAACCCGTTGTCATGTATGCTTTGCGAAAATAAATTGACAGTGCGAGCAGGTGGGGTTTGCGAGGCGTAAACTACGTCGTCGGTTTTTATATATTCGGCATTTCCTCTGCCTGTAATCCGCTCTTTTTCTTTTTCTTTGTTAAGCAGGGAAAGTAATTCTTTACGGTTCAAAACGGTTCCTCGATTACGTTATTTATAGGATAACCGTATTTTATCACTGCTTTGTAACAAAGAATATCGTAACGTGTGTGCCGAATATGATATTTAAGTGATAAAAATATCATTCAACATAAAAAAATCAAGCGAAATGTTAAAAGGGACTAATTTAAAGCGTCGGGTGTCCCTAATTGGAAAAAACAAGTACAAAAGGAAACTTGCGAGAGTAAATCAAAGATAAAAATCGGCTTACATTGAAAATACTAAAACAATTTCCTAAAATTGTAAAAAACGCTTGACAAAGCGAAAAAAACGGAGTATAATAAATTGTAAATTAATGGAAGATTACGTCGGATATGCTCAAAAATTCGGATAAAAGCCCGTCAAAGCTTCAATGGCATTTTCGACAGCGTCCTTTTCGT
>CAYXMB010000076.1:0-7157 GCA_964466085.1 uncultured Ruminococcus sp. | reverse complement strand
CAAGTGGTAAGGCCACGGTCTGCAAAACCGTTATTCCCCGGTTCAAATCCGGGTGACGCCTCCAAAGCCTCAAGGACATTGAGTTCTTGAGGCTTATTTTTTTGCCTGCCACTTCATCATTCTTATCTGACCGTGCGACTTCGGAAAGTAACCGACGATTAAAGAATGAATGCGTTTGAAAGTCAGGTAACAAAAGCCTTTACTTTCAAATGAATGCTTTATATAGCTAATTTGTAAGAGTGTCGCTTCGGTGACGCTTTTTGTATATTCGAAAAAAGTGTTGAATTCCGTTTTGAACAGAGTAAATTCCCAAAGTAAGTTCCGTTGTTGAGCTTACTTTGAGAATTTATCCGAAGGATAATAAAAAGCTCTTGACAGCGGATATGCTTTAATGTAAAATAAAAATGTAATGAGGCTTCGGTTTATCGGGAACATGCAGGCGGCACGTGTTACGGTGCTTTTGCGTTTTTTGCCGATAAAACGGGACATTGCATTTCCGTGCAAAATTCAATTAAAGAAAGGTGAAAAAATGAAAAAAATCAAATCTTTTATCAGTGTTCTTATGGCTGTTGCGATTCTCGCGTCATGCCTTGCTTTTCACGTATCCGCCGAGAGTGCGGACACTCCCACACTCAATTTTTCGGTAACGGAAGAAGGGAAGAAGCGCGACGGTGTTAGCTTCGGTGAGTTGGTTCGGTATTATGCCAAAACGGATATCGACGGCGACTGGACGAAATGCGAATTCGAGTTTACAATGGGCCCGGAGATTGTGTTTCAGAACGGAACGCTGAGCGTCGAATACAGGACGGAGGGGAATTATAATTACAATAAACTCGATTCCTCCGCTTATACGGCTTCCGCTGTGGAAAATCAAAAGTTTACAGTATCAATCGATGATTTCGGCTCTTTTTACGGAAATACGACGCTGAGGGTAATTTATAAAGTAAAGCTTGATGAAAATAAGACCGTTATGGGCAAGTCGGTTTACAGCAGTGCGGCACTTAACTTTACAAAAGGCGGAGTTTCGGATTCGGTTGAAGCGGATGATGTCTGTGAAATACATACCGGCGGTTACAAATTTCAAAGAGTTGCAAACGATAACGTAACGCCCGTTGCGGGTGCGGAGTATGATGTATATACCGATTACGACATTAAGGTGGCACGCAAAACTTCCGACTCCGAAGGTAATTTCGATGTTAAGGGACTGACCTACGGCGATTATTATCTTGTCGAAACGAGCGTTCCCGACGGATATGAGTGCATATCCGACAAAATATATTTCACGGTTACGGAAACTTCTTACGACGATTCCGAAAAGCTCAAGATAAGCAGTGTTGTTGTCGATCCCGGAGACTTGAACGGTGACGGCCTTGTTTCGACTGTCGACCTTGTATATCTCCACTGGTACGTTGCGGGTCTCCTTGAAGATGACGAAATCCAAATTCAAAACGCCGACGTTAACGGTGACGGCATGATAACGACTTCGGATGTTAGTTCGCTTAAGAAAATAATTGCGGGCATTTCGAAATAATCAATCGCAAAAAGAATAATTTGACCTGAGGGTGCGCAACGTTGCACCCTTTTTTATTTAGTGCGGCGGCGTTCATTTGTCTTTCAAACGGCAAAAAAACCGCAGGAATTCCTGCGGCTCTCTTGCCTGTGCACATTGAAATTTACCGTTCGGCGAAAACGCCGTTCGAACTGCGGCCGCTTCGGTGCGGATGCTCGATTTTTCAAATGCGTTTTTCCGTTATTTTACCACGAAATCTCGTCCATTATTTTATAGAGGTCAACAAAGCTCTGATGTTTTGCTTCGCAGATTTTCTTCATTTCGGCAATCTGTTCGGCGGTGTATTTATCGAGGTCGCCGTCCTTCAGCTTGTTTTTATACATTCTGTCGGTGATGAGTGCGAAATTGATATCCGTCGTGACGATTTGACCGCCTTTCTCGCAGACGACAAGGTCGCTTTTTCCCTTGAGAAGCTCCTCTACGGCACGTGTGCCCATGCGTGCTGCCGTAACTCTGTCTCTGAGCGTCGGAGAGCCCCCTCTTACGACGTGAGCAAGACGTGCGAATTTCGTTTCGATTCCCGTTGCTTCTTCGATTCTCTTTGCGAAAGCTTCGGAATAGTAGGGGTTACCTTCGACAACAACGACGATGAATTCTCTTTTGCCTTCGGCGCGGAGCTTTTTCATTTTTTCCATGAGTGCCGCTTCGTCAAAGGGAAGTTCGTTTATCATGCATCCGACGGCACCGCATGCGATAGCCGTATTTATCGCAATACCGCCCGCATCACGTCCCATGACCTCGACAACGTTACATCTCGCATGAGATTCGCAAGTATCACGGAGTCTGTCTATCATTTGTACCGTCGTGTTCATTGCGGTGTCGAATCCTATGGCGTAATCGGTTGCCGTTATGTCGTTGTCGATTGTGCCGGGAATACCTATTGTGGGAATTCCGTGATTCGAAAGGTCGGTAGCACCCCTGAAAGTGCCGTCTCCGCCGCATGCGACGATACCGTCGATTTCGTATTTTTCGCACGTTTCGATGGCTTTTTTCATTCCCCATTCTTCTTTGAATTCAACGCATCTTGCTGAATTGAGGAAAGTGCCTCCGCGAGTGATGACGTTTGAAACGTCACGTGCTCCGAGATGAACAACCTCGTCGTGTATAAGTCCGTAGTAACCGCCTTTGACTCCGATAACTTCAACGCCGTGCTCGATTGCACTGCGGGTAACGGCACGGATAACGGGATTCATGCCCGGTGCGTCTCCGCCGGATGCGAGAACGCCTATTCTCCTGAATTTCTTTTCCATAAATCTACCTCATTTATATTTTTTCTTCGTTTTCATCGGTATAACCGTATTTTTTACGCTTATCATATATTTTAATACATAGTCCGTAAAAAATCAAGTACTTTAATAAAAATAAGCCGAAACAGGGAAAATACGTTCGGAAGGTCAAATTTCGAAAATCATGCGGGATATATTGACACGGCGTGATTTTTTTGATAAAATAAACGCAAACGTATGTTTGTTTTCAAAGGAGATTTAAATGCCGAAATACGTAAAAATCAGAGGTGCCAGAGTAAACAACCTCAAAAATATAGATGTTGATATACCGAGAGATAAGCTCGTAATTTTGACTGGGGTGTCGGGTTCGGGGAAAAGCTCCCTTGCATTCGATACTCTTTATGCCGAAGGGCACAGACGGTTTGTCGAAAGTCTCTCATCGTACGCGAGACAGTTTTTGGGTCAAATGGATAAGCCCGACCTCGATTCGATAGAGGGGCTGTCACCCGCAATTTCGATAGATCAGAAAACGACTTCGAAAAATCCCCGTTCGACTGTCGGAACGGTAACCGAAATATACGATTATCTGCGACTTCTGTACGCAAGGCTCGGTGTTCCGCACTGCCCGGTTTGCGGGAAGGAAATCCGTCAGCAGACTGCCGACCAGATAATAAACAAAATAATGGAATTTCCCGACGGAGAGCGTTTCATGGTGCTTGCTCCCGTTGTCAAAGCGAAGAAAGGTTATCACGAAAAAGTTTTGGAGGATGCCAAACGTTCGGGATATTCGAGAGTTCGCATTGACGGGATAATGTACGACTTATCGGAAGAGATAAAGCTTGATAAGAACGTCAAACATCTTGTGGAAATAGTCGTCGACAGGCTCGTTATGAAAAGAGATATAAGAAGCAGGCTTGCCGATTCGGTTGAAACCGCAATACGGGAAACGGGAAGCAGTGTGGTTATCGCAACGGTGCCGAGAGAAGGGGACGGTGAAAGTTTTTATTTTTCGACAAGCTTTGCGTGCGAAGAACACGGATTCAGCATAGGTGAGCTCGAACCGAGAATGTTCTCTTTCAATAACCCGTTCGGAGCATGCGAAAAGTGCGCCGGGATAGGAATAACGCAACGCATTTCGACGGCGAAAATCATACCGGATAAAAGCCTTTCTCTGATTGAAGGTGCAATAGCCGTCAACGGATTTAAAACTTTGACCGATGACAGCTGGCAAGGGCCTCTTTTCAAGGCGGCGGGAGAATATGCCGGATTTAAAATGGATCAGCCGCTTTCGACGTACAGCGAAGAGGCGATGAATGCTCTTTTGTACGGTACGGGAGACAGGCTTTATGACGTTACGAGGACTTTCGACGGAAACGTGAAACGCCAAACGGTGAAATTCGAAGGCGTGATTCCTATAATGACAGGCAGAATAAGCGCAAACAATCCGTTTTACGATTATTATACTCAGTTTTTCGAAGAACTTCCGTGCCCCGAATGTCACGGTTCGAGGCTCAATAAAATATCGGGTGCGGTAACGGTCGGAGGCAAGACGATTACGGAGCTTTGCGATATGGGAATCGAAAAAGCCCTTGATTTTGTGGAAAAACTCGAATTTTCCGATATGGAAGCCGAAATCGCAAGAGAAATCGTAAAGGAGCTTAAATCAAGGCTCGGATTTCTGAAAAGCGTAGGACTTGAATATTTAACGCTGTCCCGCAGAAGCGGAACGCTGTCGGGTGGGGAAGCTCAGAGAATAAGACTCGCAACTCAAATTGGCTCATCTTTGGCCGGTGTGCTTTATATACTTGACGAACCGTCGATAGGACTTCATCAAAGAGACAACAGGCGGCTTATCGCCACATTAAAATCGCTTCGTGATCTCGGCAACAGCGTTATAGTCGTCGAGCACGACGAAGAAACGATGACGGAGGCCGATTATATTATCGATATCGGTCCCGAAGCCGGCATTCACGGCGGAAGAGTTGTCGCAAAAGGCACGCCGAAACAGATTTGCGGCAGCAAAAATTCCGTTACCGGTGCCTTTCTTTCGGGACGCAGGAGCATTGCGGTACCGACGGAAAGAAGAAAAGGAAACGGAAAGGTGCTGACCGTAAAAGGGGCAAGAGAGCATAATCTGAAAAATATCACGGTTGATTTTCCGCTCGGTACGTTTATTTGCGTGACCGGTGTTTCGGGTTCCGGGAAAAGTTCTCTTGTGAATTCCGTTCTGTATGAGACTCTTGCCGCAAAGCTTAACCGTGCGATAACGTGGCCGGGAGAGTGTGACGGAGTTTACGGCGAAGAAGCTCTTGACAAGGTGATTGCAATAGATCAAAGTCCCATCGGCAGAACTCCCCGTTCCAATCCCGCAACGTATACCGGACTTTTCTCCGACATTCGGGATTTATTTGCGAAAACCCCCGGTGCAAACCTCAGAGGTTACGGGCCCGGCAGGTTTTCTTTTAACGTGAAAGGCGGAAGGTGCGAAGCCTGTGAGGGCGACGGAGTGAAGAAAATCGAAATGCATTTTCTGCCCGACGTTTTCGTCACGTGCGATGTCTGTCACGGAAAAAGGTACAACAGAGAAACTCTGGAGGTAAAATACAAAGAAAAAAATATTTCCGATGTGCTTGAAATGACAGCGGAAGAAGGAGCCGAGTTTTTCTCCGAAATACCGAAAATTTCATCAAGGCTCGGTCTTCTTTGCGAAGTGGGGCTCGGATATATTAAAATTGGGCAGTCGTCCACAACCCTTTCGGGAGGCGAAGCGCAGCGTGTTAAGCTTGCAACGGAGCTTTCGAAAAGAAGTACCGGGAAAACCGTATATATTTTGGATGAGCCGACAACGGGACTTCACACGGCGGACGTCGAAAAACTGATTGCGATTTTGCAAAGACTTGTCGATTCGGGCAATACCGTAATCGTAATAGAGCATAATTTAGACGTTATCAAAACCGCCGATTATATAATCGATCTCGGCCCCGAAGGCGGGGACGGCGGCGGGGAAATCGTCGTTTCGGGAACTCCGGAAGAGGTCGCAAGGTGCGACGGGTCTTATACCGGAGCTTTCCTGAGAGAAAAACTCAACCTTAAATGAATTGAATTTCAAAACAAACAAAAAATCCCCGATGCCGAATTAATGTGATACAGCCTCCTCAAAGTACTTTTGAAATCTTTTTGTTTTTCAAGTGTATGCTTTAAGGGGATTATATCGGATGCATCGAGGATTTTTCGGATTATTTTCTCATTAAATCTTCAAGAGTGACGCTGTCGAGATATTCGTTTATGATTTCATTCAGTTTTCGCCACATCGGATAGGTCCTGCACTCGGATGAATTCTTGCACGGCACGGCTTCGCTCTCAAGGCACACGACAGGTGCAAGGTCACCTTCGGTAAGACGCAAAATATCTCCGACTTTGCATTCGCCTGCTGGACGGGTGAGCCTGTAGCCTCCGCCTTTGCCCTGAACGCCCTCTATCATTTTCGCTTTGACGAGAATCGGAAGTATTTTTTCAAGGTATTTGAGGGAAATATTTTGTCTTTCGGCAACCGATTTCATGGCAACGTATCCTTCGTCGGAACGTTCGGCAAGGTCAATCATTACCCGAAGCGCATATCTTCCTCTTGTCGAAATTTTCATGTGACGCCTCCGAATCAAATAATACCGACTCAAAAGGTCGGTAATGAAATTATATTCGAAAAAAAGCATTTTGTCAAGTTTTTTCGAGAAACCGCCGATTGAATATTTCAATGCGCACTTGCATGGTGTCTGCTTGTTTTGTTGTTAATCCCGCAAATGCCGAACTTGCGGAGGAAGCGGTAAACGCCGAATTTGACGGTGCGGCTGCACAAGGCACTTTATCCCGGCGGAATTCCGATGTTTTCCGTTGCTCGGAACGATAAAAAATATTCAATGAAATTCTGTCTTTTTTTCTCGAAAGTTGCTCTTTTATTGCGTCGAATGTGGTATAATGGTATTCGGGAAGAAAAAAGGTTCGAAAGAACGAAAAGAAGGGTTCCCCGACGGGAGAGAAATCTCCCGTTGTAAAACAAATAAAAAAGCACCTGCAAATTCAGGTGATTTGAAATGCAATGCCCGTGTGAAAATCACGGGCATTTTCATATTCGCAAGGCGTATATCATCGCCGATGCGTGATATCGTATCAAAGATACATCATCGCCGTGAGATGTTGCACTTTGCACAGCGTGAAGTTAAGTGTGCTGCCAATGTCCGCAGGCACTTCACGGTGCGTTGCATCACTTCACGCACCGACGGTGTGTTTACCGTGTCGCATGGCACATTCAATTCAAAAAAGTCCCTTTTATCCGATAGACAAAAGGGACTTTTTTGTTGGCGGAG
>CAYXMB010000075.1:0-7190 GCA_964466085.1 uncultured Ruminococcus sp. | reverse complement strand
TCTGCGGTGAGCTCGGCGGAATTTTCAAAAAAATTTCGGAAAAACGGCGATTGTTATTGCACTTTCTTTTTAAAGCTGTTATAATATATTCCGAATGCGACAGTAATCGAAAAAGTTTTGCGAAATTCGAAAAAAACGGCAGAATTCAAATTGCGGAGACAATAATTATGGAAAACAAAAAGATTGTGGAATTTAAAAATATTTCCAAAGCCTTTGACGGTGATGCCGTCCTCAAAGACGTATCTCTTGACATAAACGAAAACGAATTCGTCACTTTACTCGGCCCTTCGGGTTGCGGC
This sequence comes from uncultured Ruminococcus sp., assembly GCA_964466085.1. GTDB lineage: Bacteria > Bacillota > Clostridia > Oscillospirales > CAG-272 > RUG14199. The sequence goes on along the minus strand of CAYXMB010000075.1, from coordinate 6,891 downwards.
AAAACAACCCTTCTCAGAATACTCGGCGGATTTGTCGAAGCGGATTCGGGAACGGTTTTGTTCGACGGTGAGGATATAAAGAACGTGCCTGCACACAAGAGAGAGCTCAATACGATTTTCCAAAGATACGCTCTTTTCCCTCATTTGAACGTTTACGAAAATATAGCTTTCGGTCTGAAGATAAAAAAAGAGCCGAAAGACGTTATAAAACAGAAAGTTGCGAGAATGCTGAAGCTTGTGAGCCTCGAAGGATTCGAAAACCGCAAAATTTCACAGCTTTCGGGCGGTCAGCAACAGAGAGTGGCAATAGCCCGTGCGCTTATAAACGAGCCGAAAGTCCTTCTTCTCGACGAACCGCTCTCGGCACTCGACGCAAAGCTTCGGAAAGAAATGCAACTTGAGCTTATGTGGATTCAAAAAGAAGTCGGGATTACTTTCATTTTCGTAACCCACGACCAGGAAGAAGCACTCACAATGAGCGATAAGATAGTCGTAATGAGCGACGGCGTTATACAGCAAATAGGCACGCCCGACGAAATTTACGACCACCCCGCAAACGAATTCGTCGCAAAATTCGTCGGCACGACCAACATCATCGACGGAGTCATTGCGGAAGACGGTGCGGTTATTTTCGAAGATAAAAAATTCAAATGTAAAACCGACGGATTCGAAAAAGGGGACAAAGTCGACGTTGTCATCCGCCCCGAACACCTCGATATCGTGCCGAAAGAAAAAGGCATGCTTAAAGGCGTCGTGAAATCTCACGTTTTCAAAGGCGTTCACCACGATATGGTAGTCGAAACGAGAGTCGGAACGTCGATAACGATAAAGCTTCAGGTTAAGCAGGACAAGCCCGAATACAACGAGGAGCTTAAAGAAAAAATCAGCGCAAGCGATTTTCTGCTTGACGTTTCCGATATCGACGAGCTTGACAACGTCGCAATAGAAACTTTGGCATCGGCCGAAGCTTGGGACGCCGAAACCGACGAGGCAATAGCGATTAAGGAAATCGAGCACGACATAAAAAAAGAAACGGGCAAATATCCCGTAACTTTCAGCACCGCAAAAGGCACGTCGATAACGGTAAACGCCGTTGTAATTCGGGAAAACCGAGTCGAAAGCAAGGTTTACAGAGAAGAAATTTACGCCATGAACATCTTCAAAACGGTTGACGACGTAAAAGAGAGTATGGCGCTCGATACCGACCTTGAAATGTGGGCAAATGCTTCCGCATGGAGCCTTGATGACGGCGAAAAAGTCGAAATCAGCGACGTAAAGTACGATTTCGACCCCGAAAACATAAAACCGGGTATTTACGACGTGACTTTCTCGACCGAAGGATACGAATATCTCGTTTCGGCAACAAGACCTTACTACGAAGGCACCGAAGTCGGTCTCGTATTTTCTCCCGAAGACATTCACATTATGAAATACGAAGAATAAAACAAACCGAAATGCAAAAATCCGAGTGACACTCCGCAAGGAGCCACTCGGGTTTTCGTTTTGCTTTTTATTTTTTCGTATAACCGTTATTCGTCGAACAAATCGGTTGAAAGATAGCGGTCGCCCGTATCGGGAAGAAGAACGACGACCGTTTTGCCGTGATTTTCGGCAAGACGTGCGTATTCTATTGCGGCATATACGGCGGCACCCGACGAAATACCGACGAGAATACCCTCTTTTTTTCCGATAAGACGTGCCGTTTCGACGGCATCTTTATCCGACACCGCAATGATTTTATCAATCACCCCGACGTTAAGCACCGACGGAACAAAGCCCGCACCGATACCCTGAATTTTATGCGCACCCGCAACACCCTTCGAAAGCACGGGAGAGCTTTCGGGCTCAACCGCCACTATTTCGACATTGCTTTTTTTGCTTTTCAGATATTCTCCGACACCGGTAACCGTTCCCCCCGTTCCGACGCCGGCAACGAAAGCGTCGACCGTGCCGCACGTATCCTCATATATTTCGGGACCCGTCGTTTGAAAATGCGCTCTTGAATTCGCGGGATTGTCGAACTGACCCGGAATAAAGCTTTCGGGAATTTCACGTGCCAGCTCCTTCGCTTTTTCGATAGCGCCCGTCATTCCGGCTTTACCGTCGGTGAGCACGATTTCGGCGCCGTATGCTTTTATGAGCTTTTGCCTTTCGACCGACATCGTTTCGGGCATCGTCAAAATGACCCTGTACCCTCTCGATGCCGCAACGGAGGCAAGACCTATTCCGGTGTTACCGCTTGTGGGCTCTATTATAACGGAGCCTTTTTTGAGCTTGCCGAGCTTTTCGGCATCGTCAATCATCGCTTTCGCCACTCTGTCTTTAACCGAGCCCGCCGGGTTTAAATATTCGATTTTTGCGACAATTTTTGCCTCAAGACCGAATTCTTTTTCGATATTGCAAAGCTCCGAAAGAGGAGTTCTTCCTATTAAACCGTCGATTGATTTGTAAATCATAATACCCTTCTCAGTAAATTTTCCCGTTTATTTTTTTATACGTTTGTCAAGCCCGACCGCAAGGCGTGTTCCGATGCTTTGAAATGCCTGAACAAGCACGATAAGCAAAATCACGGCAGCTATCATCACAAGATATTTATATCTGTAATAGCCGTAGTTAATCGCTATTTTGCCGAGTCCCCCTCCGCCGATAATTCCGCTCATTGCCGAATATCCGAGAACGGTCGTCACCGCTATCGTGGCGTTTGAAATAAGAGACGGCATACATTCGGGTATCATAACTTTCACTATAATCTGAAAGGGAGAGGCACCCATACTTTTTGCCATTTCGACCGTGTTGGGGCTGACCTCACGCAAACTGCTTTCGGCAAGTCTCGCAACGAACGGAAACGCCGCAATCACAAGCGGTACTATAGTCGCCGCCGTTCCCACGACCGTTCCCACGATAAGTCTCGTAAGAGGGAAAACGAGTATCATCAAGATAAGAAAAGGAACGGAGCGAAGCAAGTTAATAAGCACGTTAAGCGCCTTCAAAAGCCATGACGGGAGCGGAAGAATTCCGTTTTTCTCACCCGTGACAAGCAAAACGCCGAGAGGAAGCCCGATTACGATTGCAAATGCGGTCGCAAGTACCGTAACATAAAGCGTTTCCCATACGGAAACCAAGAATTCGGCTTTTATAATCTGCCATGTTTCATTTAAAGTTTCAGCCGAAAAAAGATTATCGAACATCCGTATTTACCTCCTCCGCCGCGACGCAATCGACCGAAGTCAAATAGTCAATTGCACTCCGCACCTGATTTTCGCTTTTCGGAACACCCAAAAGCATTGAACCGTAAGCTTTGTTTCCGATACTTTTCGTCGATGCGTAAACTATATTCGCTTCTATACCCTTTTCAAGCGCCATTCTCGCAATAAGCGGAGTCGCCGTAGCTTCGGCACCGTTGAAAACGACTCTTATAATCGCCTCGTCGGAATTTCCGAACGATGCCCTTTCGGAGCTGTCGTCGGGAAATACGAGTTTTTTCGCCGCATCGGACTTCGGATGCGAGAACACCTCCGAGACGTCGCCCTGCTCCGCAACTTCGCCGTTATCTATAATCGCAACGTGCTTGCAGACTTTTTCGATAACGCTCATCTGGTGAGTGATAATTATAACGGTAATTCCGAGCCTTTCGTTTATTTCTCTTATAAGTTCGAGAATCGAATTCGTCGTGTTGGGGTCAAGCGCACTTGTCGCTTCGTCGCAAAGAAGAACTTTCGGATTTGTCGCAAGAGCACGGGCAATTGCAACCCTTTGTTGCTGACCGCCCGAAAGCTGTGCGGGATACGCTTTCGCTTTATCGGCAAGTCCCACCGTATCGAGAAGCTCATAAGCTCTTTTTGTGCACTCGGCGCGGCTCATTCCGGCAAGCTCAAGCGGAAAGCACACGTTTTTCAGGCAATTTTTTTGCATAAGCAAATTAAAGCCCTGAAAAATCATGGTAATATCCCGTCTGATACCCCGAAGCTCTTTTTCCGAAAGTTCGCAAAGATTTACCCCGTCGACTTCGACACTTCCGGAAGTCGGTCTTTCAAGCACGTTAATACACCTGACAAGAGTACTCTTGCCCGCTCCGCTCATACCGATAATTCCGAAAATATCCCCGTCGGGTATGGAAAGAGATACGTTTTTCAGCGCATCGACCGACCCGTCGGCGGTATTAAACTGTTTCGACAGATTTTTTATCTCAATCATGACATCCTCCGCAGTTCACGGCACACCGCTGCACCGTGAACCGACGCTTTTCGACGTAAATTTAACTTATTTTATAAGGTCAAGCGACGACTGCTTGCCGCCGTAAATTCCGAGAGGTTCTACGTGAACTACGGAAACAGATACGACGTGAGTGCCGTTTTCGCTGTTGAAATCGTCGAGATACGGAGTGTGCTGGAAGTAGTTTGCGTCAACCTCTCCGCTTTCGACAACGTTGTTCGGCTGAACGTAATCCGTAAATTCGATAACTTCGAGAGTAATGTTCTTCTCTGCGAGAATTTCCTTCGCAACGCTCAGAATTTCGGCGTGAGGTGCGGGAGATGCCGCAACCGTGACTTTCGTGCCCGAAAGAGCTTCGTAATCAACGCTTGCATCGAAACCGTCGGTCGGGTTATCGACAACCGAAACTACGGCACCGTCATATTTTTCCGCTATAAAATCCGCAACTTTCTCGCTTTCGAGTGCCGCCTTCAAAGCTTTTACGGCAGGTGTGTTTTCGTTTCCTTCTTTTACTGCCAAAATATTTCCGTATGCCGATGCGGAGCCTTCAATACCGAGAGAATCTTTCGTCGGGTTGAGGTTTGCCTCTATTGCGTAATTCGAGTTGATGACGGCATAGTCGACGTCTCTGAGAACGCTCGGAAGCTGAGCCGCCTCGACTTCTTTGAATTCGATATTGTGAGGGTTTTCTTCGATATCAAGAGGAGTTGCCGTAATGCCGGCACCGTCTTTGAGCTTGATTATTCCGAGATCTTCGAGAAGAAGAAGCGCTCTTGCCTCGTTCGTCGTATCGTTGGGAATCGCAATCGTGATATTCGACGAACCGCACGATGCGAGAGTAAGTACTGCGCTGAGCGCAAGAGTAACTGCGAGAATAAGCGATATTATTTTTTTCATGTTTTTGTCCTGCTTTCCTAATTTTATAATTTGAATTTTATTGTCGATTTTCATTTCCGTGATTGAATTTCAAAGCGTCACATTCGCCCTTTTCTGAAATTCGCTTTAATAAGCTTTTTTAAATAATCCTTCATATTTTCACCCTTATTAAAAAAATATCCGAGAGGTTCCGATTGGTCCTCCCGGCTCTAAGCAATTGGATTGTTTGCAAATAATCAAGCAACAAAACCGTTTACACCGTCGGCAAAGCCCTTATCGGAAAAATCAGCGCAAGAAGTCATGCACATGCAGCACATGCGCATCATTCCCGTCATTGTGTAAAACGCTTTGAAGTTTTTCACTGTAAAAGCTCTCCTTTCGGCACGTATAACCGCCATACGGACCGGCTTGTTTTACCGCAAAGTAAAAATGCTTACCGGCATGGCTTCAATGCAAATATTCTACCATGCAAAATATGCCTTGTCAAGTGCTTTTTCACATTTTTTCGCCTGAAATGAAAAACCTTAAATCACAAAATTATCTCTCACCTCCCGAAAAGAAACGAAAATCGAACTTCATCCGAAAAAAACGGCGAAAGTCGGATTATCAATTAACAAAAAGAAGCAAAAATCGAACTTCAACCGATAAAAAGCGAAAAATACGGGATGCGCCGCAAAACAAGGCACACCCCGCACGGTATTTTATTTTTTAAGGAAATTCGAGGTTACGATGCGCTTTCGAACTGGCTGTTGTAAAGGTCGGCATAGAAACCGTTCTTCGCCAAAAGTCCCTCGTGTGTTCCGCTCTCTATTATATCGCCGTCTTTCATAACGAGAATCAAATCGGCGTTTTTGATTGTCGAAAGTCTGTGAGCGATTACGAACGATGTTCTGTTTTCCATCAGCTTATCCATTGCCGCCTGGATTTTCAGCTCCGTTCTCGTGTCGACCGAACTTGTCGCTTCGTCCAAAATAAGCATCGGCTTGTCGGCTATCATTGCTCTCGCTATCGTAAGTTGCTGCTTTTGTCCCTGCGAAAGGCTTGTGTTCTCGCCGAGCACCGTGTCGTATCCGTTCGGGAGCGTTTTAACGAATTTATCGAGACCGACAGCACGGCAGGCGCTTTCAATCTTTCCGTCATCAACCCCTTCGGTACAGTAAACGAGATTTTCCCGTATCGTGCCTTCGAAAAGCCACGTATCCTGAAGAACCATACAGAATTTATCGTGAACTTCCTCACGGCTCATATCCCGAATCGAAACGCCGTCGATTTTAATGTCTCCCGACTTTATTTCGTGGAAACGCATAAGAAGATTTACCATCGTCGTTTTCCCGGCGCCCGTCGGACCGACTATCGCAATTTTCTGACCGGGTTTTGCCGATGCGGAGAAATTGTGAATTACTGTTTTGTCGGAATCGGCGTAGCCGAACATAACGTTTTCAAAATCAACGCTTCCCTTAACCGTGTCGATTTTACGCTCTTTTCCGCTCTCGTCCTCCATTTCTTCGGCTTCGAGAAAATCGAAAACTCTTTCTCCCGCTGCTGCGGCGGACTGGAGAGACTGCATAGCCTGAGCGATTTGCGACAGAGGCTGGGTAAAGTATCTGACGTACATCATAAACGAAACTATCACGCCGAATTCTATTTTGCCTTTGAGCGCAAGTGCACCTCCCGCAACGCAAACCGCAACGTAACCGAAGTTACCGATGAACGACATGATAGGTTGCACGAGACCAGCAAATATATTGGCTTTAACTCCGCTTGCGAACAGCTGTCCGTTGAGGAAATCGAAATGGCCTCCCA
>CAYXMB010000074.1:0-7218 GCA_964466085.1 uncultured Ruminococcus sp. | reverse complement strand
CTTCCGACATCTTTCTTGTAAGTTCGTACAGGCGTCTGACAAGTTGAGGCTCCTCAGCTTCCTCGTCAAAGAATTCTCTCGGTGTTACTCCGAGATACTCGCAAATATACAGAAATTCGCCCAATGACGGGACAGACCTGCCCGACGAGATACTCTGCATGTAGCTTTTGCTGTGTCCCAAATCGGTACTCATTCTGTATTCCGATACGTTTTTCTTCGTTCTCAATACCGAAATACGCTCTCTGATAAATCGAAAATCCATCGTAATCACCTCACTTTATATTATTGTATAATAATTAAAGCGGTAATATTCCCGATGAAATTACCGATTATCGTTGCATTATACCGCTGATATCGGTATAATATAATATGAACTTATAATTCAAAGCGGTAAATACCGTAAAAACATCCGAAAGGCGGTAATAATATGACCTGTTGTTTTATAGGGCACCGAAAAATAAAAAAATCCCCCGAACTTCGCTCGGAGATAGAGAACACCGTAAAAGAACTGATTGAAAGCGGCGTTACGGTATTTTTGTTCGGAGACCACTCGGAATTCGACAGTCTTTGCCATGAAACGGTAACGAAAGCGAAAGAAACATACCCGCACATCCGCCGTATTCATTACAGAACGGCGCATCCGGAAATCGACGGGGACGTTATGCAATACTTTCTTGTCGGGTATGAGGACAGCGTTTGCCCGAAAGGTGTGGAGTTAAGCGGAAAAGCGTCCTACATCGAAAGAAATCGGGCAATGATCGATGACAGCGACTTTTGCGTTTTCTACTATGACGAACAAAGAAACCCTTTACCGCAAAATCGGCTTGAAAAGCAGTCATCCGACCGCCGACCGAAAAGCGGAACGGCACTCGCTTATAAATATGCCGAAAAAATCGGAAAGAAAATAGTAAACTGTGCGCACCCGTTTGAAACCCCGAAAGACTTATCCGAAGAATGACGGGGCACACGCCTTGCACGAAAAAACCCGATGTCTCCGTGACGGTTTGAAAGTCAAAGCGCAATCGGGCATCCGTTCTTTGCGACGGGTGCCCGATTACTTATATTTTCTTTTTCGACCGTTTTCGAAATCGGGTATGCTTTATCTTTTCCCGTCGGATTCGGCAGGAGCCGAAAAGAGAGTGCATCCGGATTTTTTCAAATATTCGATTTTTTCTTTAAGTGTATTTTCACCGATTTTGTATCTTTCCGAGAGGCACGAAAGGCACAGAAAATCGGATACGTCGGGAGATATCATCCTTCTGTTCATCGCAACTTCGTCGAAAGTGAGCAAGCGTTTGCACACACAACAGTTTTTGTTCATTTTACGAGTTTCGCCTTATATATTTTAAAGCTGTGAGGCGCAAGTGTCGGATTCATTCCGTCATGTTTTACGGAAAGTTTTTCTCCCGTGATTATATCGCAGAGCTCAAGTCCGTATCCCGACGATGCGGGAATTCCGTAATCGTCGAAATAGAACGGCACCCATTGCGGAACGTCGTCGAAGTTGAAAAAGCAAACCAAAAATTCGCCGTTTGAAAGGAATTTTATAAAAGCAAGCCTTACGTCGAACGCATAGCGCTGTTTTTCCTCATAATACGGAGGACGACATTCTTCGTCACGATCGATTGCGATAAGCTCCCTGTTTTGCAATATATCCCGAACTTCGTCGCTCACGTTTCGCAAATCGCATCCTATCATAAGAGGAGCTCCGAAAACACACCAAAGGGCGAAATGCATAAGATATTCATCGTTTGTACACCCGTTTGAGTAGCTGACGTGACCGTTTCCTCCCATTCCGACGACAAGCATATCGATATCGTTAAAACAGCCCGGAGCGGAATTGCCGAGTGAGCGGAACTGTGACATTGCGTTGTTTCTGAACGATTCGAAATTATCGTTGATATCCCCTGTGGAACGGTAAAGATGTGCTCCGACGGAACGCATCCATTTGTGAGGTTCTCCCTGCCCTACGGGACATGCGGCGAACATTATCTCCCTTCCGGTCGCTTTGAGAGCCATTGACATCGTGAGATATGCGTTTCTGATATCGGCACTTCCGGGAAAATGACAGAGGTCGTATTTCAGATAATCGACTCCCCATTCTGCAAACATTTCGGCATCTTCGTATTCATGACCGTATGAGCCCGGAAAGCCCTGACAGGTAAACGTTCCGGCGGCGGAATATATGCCGAATTTCAGCCCTTTTGCGTGAATATAATCCGCAACGTATTTCATCCCGTGAGGGAATTTTTCTTTATTTACGACGAGTTTTCCGTCACGTCTTTCACGTTCCGACCAGCAGTCATCGATAACGACGTATTCGTAACCCGCTTCGAGATATCCTTTTTCGGCCATGACATCGGCCGTTTCGAGAACGATTTTTTCATTCACATTCGGGCCGAACGTATTCCATGAATTCCAACCCATAGGCGGTTTTTTCGCTAACATAATTTCACCTCGTTTAAAGCTGTTTTCCGTTTTTTTCGGCGTTTCCAATCCGTGCAAAGCTCCGCTTTGCGGTGCGACGGGCGCAAAAATGCCGTATTTCGAAAATTTTCGCACGGCATTCCGCCGGAGCATTGATTTTTTCGAAATGTTCATTTATAATGATAACAGCAAACATTCGGAAAGTCAACACGTATCTTTCACCTTATTATAATTTAAATTTAAGGTTCGGCGGATAAAGTACCTGTTGAGGTAAGAGAAAGGAATTTGATTTTCATGAGAATACTTATAATAGAGGACCAACGCTCTTTAGCAAGAGCGCTTGCGAAGATTTTCAAAAACAACCACTGTTCGGTTGAAAACGTTTTCAACGGCGAAGATGCGATTTTCTATCTTGAAAACGGCAATTACGACGTTGCGATACTCGATATAATGATACCGATATACGACGGAATCGAAGTTTTGAAGAAAGTCCGTCATGCCGGAAACACCACCCCGATTTTGATTTTGAGTGCAAAATCGGAAGTTGAGGACAGGATAGAAGGTCTCAACAGCGGAGCGAACTACTATTTAACGAAACCGTTCGACACGGAAGAACTTTTGGCGGCAGTGCGTGCGATAACGAGAAAGCAAGGCGAGGTCGACACGAAAATCACATTCGGGAATTTGTCTCTCGACCGCCTGACTTACGAGTTGTCGACGCCTTACGGAAGTTTCAAACTTGCCAACAAGGAATATCAGCTGATGGAATTATTTATGACCAATCCGAAAAAAGTCATGTCGACGGAGCGCATTCTCGAAAAAGTTTGGGGATATAACAGCGAAACCGAAATCAACGTGGTTTGGGTATATATTTCATATCTCAGAAAAAAACTGACGGTCTTAAAAGCCGAAGCCGCAATAAAATCGTCGAGAAACGCGGGTTACTTCCTGGAGGAAACGGATGGTACGGAAACTTAAAGCGAAATTCGCTTTTCTCACCGCCGCTTCCCTGCTTGTTCTGCTCTCGCTGATTGTAGTCGGAATGAACGTCGTGAATTACAATTCCGTCGTTTCAGATGCCGACGAAACGCTTTCGTTTCTCTCAAGCGGCAAAGCGGATGTGCCGAAATTCGACGGCACACAGCCGATGCTCCCGCACGGAATGTCACCCGAAGTCCCGTATGAATCGAGATTTTTCACGGTTTATCTCGACGGCGATAACGGTATAGTCGATACCGAGCTGAGCAAAATAGCGTCGGTGAGCCAATCGGAAGCGGCGAAATTCGCCGAAGAAGCTCTCGAAAAGAATTCCGAAAAAGGATTTACCGAAAAATTCCGATTCCTGAAAACCGATAATAAAAACGGATATAAAATCACTTTTCTCGACTGCGGCAGAAAGCTTGACGCTTTCAACACTTTTTTGACGGCAAGCATAATAATCTCCGTTTCGGGCTACGCAATTGTCACCGCCGTTATTTTCATTCTTTCGGGCAGGATAATAAGACCTTTTGCGGAAAATTACGAAAAGCAAAGGCGCTTTATAGCCGATGCGGGGCACGACATCAAAACTCCGCTGACTGTAATTGCCGCCAACGCCGACTTGCTCGGAATGGAAATCGGAAAGAACGAATGCCTTGACGATATCAAAGAGCAAACAAGGCACATGAGAACGCTTATCGACGAGCTGATTTCACTTGCGAAAGCCGAAGAAAGCGAAAGAGCACTCGTTAAAATCGATTTCCCCGTATCCGACGTCACAAGCGAGATAGCTCACGGATTTCGCTCTCCCGCTCTGCTGTGCGAAAAAAATTTCACATACGACATTCAGCCCGGTTTAACCCTTTGCGGTAATGACCGCACTTACAGGCAGCTTGCGGAAATTCTTCTCGACAACGCATTCAAGTATTCTCCGAGAGGGGCGTATATCTATCTCGGTCTTTCGGCAAAAGGCAGAGCACTTCACCTGACCGTGAAAAACGAAACCGAAAACACATTCGAAAAAGAGCAGCTCGAAAGACTTTTCGACCGTTTTTACAGAACGGATTTTTCAAGAAACTCCGAAACGGGAGGATACGGAATCGGGCTGTCGCTCGCAAAATCGGCGGTTGCGGCACACGGAGGTAAAATACAGGCTTTTTACGATGCGCCGAATATTTTCAGAATAGAAGCGGTTTTACCGCTTTGACATATGGCGGAACATTTTTCTTTTTCGGAAAGTGTTCCGCTTCTCTTTTTTAAAAAAAGGATGGCGGCAAAGCCGTTTTTTTCTTTGCCCGAAAGCGTTTTCGAGGTTTTAACCTCGTTTAAAAAAAGCGACCTATAATAGTGCAAACCGAAAAGGAGGAGGAGAAAATCAAAGTGAATTACAGACACGAGAAAAAGCATACGATAAGTTACGGCGACGCACTTGAAATCCGAAGCAGGCTGTCGGTTATCGCAAAACCCGACGGGCATGCCGTCGGCGGAAAATATTTTATACGAAGCCTGTATTTCGACAATTCGGCGGACAAAGCGCTGAGAGAAAAGCTTGACGGGGTAAACTGTCGGGAAAAATTCAGAATACGTTGCTATAATCTCGATCCGTCCGCAGTTTTTCTCGAAAAGAAAAGCAAAATAAACGGGCTGTGTCTGAAAGAAAGCGTAAAACTTTCAAGCAAGTGCGCACATGAAATTTCGGCGGGAAATTTCGACTTTCTGAAAAGCTGCGACGGGGACTTAATAAGAGAGTTTCTTCAAAGCATGACAAATACCGGAATCGCACCGAAAACAATCGTCGATTACGTGAGAGAACCTTTCGTTTACGCACCCGGAAACGTCAGGGTGACAATCGATTCCGATATACGGACGGGAATTTTCCGAACGGATTTTTTAAGTCCCGACGTTGTCACCGTTCCGACGGGAGACGACATCGTACTTGAGGTCAAGTGGGACGAATTTCTGCCCGATATCATAAGGGATGCGGTAGCCCTTCGAAATTGCACGACAACCGCATTTTCAAAATACGCCGTATGCCGTATTTACGGCTGAAAACCATAAAATAAACAAGGAGAATAAATTATGACATTCAACGATATTTTCAAATCGAGTTTTCTCGAAAACGTAACAAGCGTCAGCATTACCGATATGGCGCTTTCGCTCATTCTTTCATTTGCGGTGGGGCTTTTCATCTTTTTGGTTTACAAAAAGACCTATCAGGGAGTTATGTACTCATCGAGTTTCGGCACAACGCTCATAGCCCTCACAATGATAACGACAACCGTTATTTTGGCCGTAACGTCAAATGTCGTGCTCTCTCTCGGCATGGTCGGCGCACTCTCCATTGTCCGTTTCAGAACGGCAATCAAAGAACCGCTTGATATAGCGTTTCTTTTTTGGTCGATTGCGGTCGGCATTATACTTGCGTCGGGAATGATTTTGCTTGCCGTTGTCGGAAGCGTCATAATCGGTGCGGTACTTCTCGTTTTCGTTAACAGAAAAACCCACCTCAATCCCTATATCGTCGTTCTTTCCTGCAAAGACGGCAAAAGCGAAAAAAACGCGGTTGAGTACCTTTCTTCAAACGTGAAAAAATGCGTTGTTAAAAGCAAAACCGTCCGTGAGGGCTCGGTCGAACTTAACCTTGAAATAAGACTTGCAAGCGACAGCACGGATTTCGTCAACGCCCTTGCCGCTCTTCCCGGAGTAACAAGTGCCGTTCTCGTCAGCTACAACGGCGAATATATGGGATAGGAGGCAGTGATGTCGACACACAAAAATATCGATAAAATTTGCTGTGTTGTCCTTGCTCTTGCTCTGATTGTTACCGCTCTTTTCGCATGCGGAGAAAAATTCGGAATTAAAAAAAAGACTGTCTCTTTAGGATACGAAACCGCACTGTTCGATACAGAAAAGGTTCACTCGGTCGATATCGTGATTGACGACTGGGACGCTTTTCTCGAAACCTGTCAAAGCGAAGAATACAGCGTTTGCAACGTGATAATCGACGGAGAAGCTTTCAAAAACGTCGCAATACGGGGCAAGGGAAACACTTCCCTTACACAGGTTGCATCGTACGGAAATAACCGCTACAGTTTCAAGATTGAGTTCGACCACTACGACAGCACGAAAACCTACTACGGGCTTGATAAGCTTTGCCTTAATAACATCATTCAGGATAACACCTATATGAAAGATTACCTTTGCTACCGCTTAATGGCGGAAATGGGCGCCGTATCTCCTCTTTGCAGTTACGTTTATATAACGGTAAACGGAGAAGATTGGGGACTCTACCTTGCGGTCGAAGGAGTCGAAGACGGATTTTTAAGCCGAAATTTCGACGGTGAAGGCGAGCTTTACAAGCCCGACAGCATGAACATGGGCGGCGGCAGAGGAAACGGCGCAAAGTTCGACATGGATGAATTTTCCGAAACTTTCGGTGACGGCTTAAATCCTTTTGAAAACGGCGAATCCGACGGCACAACGCAGAACGGCTCACAAAGCGGTGACATACCCGAAATGCCTCAAGGCGGCATGCAAGGCGGCGACATGCCCGAAATGCCTCAAGACGGTATGCAAAGCGGCGACATGCCCGAAATGCCTCAAGACGGTATGCAAGGCGGCGACATGCCCGAAATGCCTCAAGGCGGCATGCAGGGCGGCGACATGCCCGATATGCCTCAAGGAGGTATGCAGGGCGGCAACATGCCCGAAATGCCTCAAAGCGGTATGCAGGACGGCAACGTACCCGACATGCCTCAAAACGGCACACAAAACGGCGACATGCCCGAAATGCCTCAAAGCGGTATGCAGGGT
>CAYXMB010000073.1:0-7247 GCA_964466085.1 uncultured Ruminococcus sp. | reverse complement strand
GGAATGTGAGTGAAATTGTCGTCCTTAGACGATGCGGCAATTACAACGTCCCCGTATTTGAGAGCTTCCTTATAAGCTTTGGTTGAAAACTGACCCGAAAGAATATAATCGGCTTTTCCGTTCTTGTTCATAAGATTGAGGGGCACTGCCGCAAACTGAGTCGATGCGCCTCCCTGAAGGAAAAGCACTTTATAATTATCGGGAATATTCATAAGCTCACGGAGCTTTGCCTCCGCCGTTTTTATTATGTTGTCGTAAACGGGAGAGCGGTGGCTCATCTCCATAACCGACATACCGCTTCCCTCATAGTCAAGCATTTCACCTGCCGCCGTTTCAAGCACGGGAACGGGGAGCATTGAGGGTCCTGCGGAAAAATTATATACTCTTTTCATTTCTGTCACCTTCCTTATTACCGTTAAAACGAATTTAATATATATTATACTCCATGTGCAAAAATCTGTCAATCTTTCAATTTACGAAATTCGCAAAGTCACGCAACGAAATTTCGTCAACTTGCAACAGCGCAAAATTCCGTCACCGTTTTAAACCGTCCGAAATAATGCGGCAAACCGTTTCGACGACATCTTTTCTGTCGAATTTTTCTTCAATCAACGCTCTGCCGTTTTGCCCCATAGTCGCTCTTTCAGACTGTGACAAACTCATAAAGTTCTCAAGCTTGCAAAAAAGGTCGTCACCGTCGGCCTTTCGGCACAAAAATCCCGTCGTACCGTCCTTCACGGCCTCACGGCACCCCGCAATGTCGCTTGCGACAAGCGCACGTCCGCACGCTGCGCCCTCAAGCAAAACGTTGCTCATTCCCTCATGGTAACTCGGAAGCACAACGCAGTGAGCATCACGGTAAAACGGTACGGGGTCGCTCTGAAATCCGTAATATTTTACGATTCCGTCTTTTTCGAGCTTTTCGACTTCTTCTTTGTACTCGTCTTCGAAAAATCCGACAATATCGAATTTAACTTTGTCGCCGTATTTTTCTTTAAGCTTTCGCTGTGCGAAAAAGAGCTCGTCTGCGCCCTTTTCTTTCATGATACGTCCGAGATAGAGAAAATGCACGCCGTCGCTCTCGTCGGGATAATCAAAGGCTTTATATTCGCCGAGATTAACCCCAGCTCCGCAAAGAAGCGTACAGCGCTCTTGCGGCAAAATTTTCCATTTTGTGAATTTGCCCATGTCATCGCCGTTTTCGAAGAACGCACGTCTCGCCTTTTTCAGCGCAAGGCGGTACATAACGGTTACGACGGATGAAACGGTGCGTTTTTCGAAAGCCGTACCGAGCCCCTGAATGTTTGCGAAATACGGTATTTTCAAAAGTCGACACGCTAATCCGGCATATATATTCGGCTTTATCGAATAAGTAATAACGCAGTCGGGCTTTTCTTTTTTCAAAAGAGAAAGATAACGGAAGAAAAGGTTTAAATCCTTCACGGGATTTATTCCCCTGCGGTCAAGCTTCGTATCGATACAGCGGCACCCGATTTTTTCGAAATCAGCCTCGTGTCCCGCAAACGGAGTGCTTATCACGACTTCGCCGTCCTTTAACAGCTCACATACAAGCTCTTTTCTGAAACGCCAGAGCATATAAGAGTGATTCGTGATTACGAGATACTTCATTCTCCTCTCTTGCCTCCGACTTCGCTTTCCTTATGCAACACTCCCGTGCCGCCTTCGACAACGCCCTCGTGCTTTATAACTCCGATGAAAGTTTTGAAAATACATTTAACATCGAAGAAAAACGAGATTTTCGATACGTATTCCCCGTCAAAACGAGCTTTGATCGGGATTTCAAGTTCGTCTCTGCCGTTCACCTGCGCCCATCCCGTAAGACCCGGATGCACATCGTTTGCGCCGTACTTATCCCGTTCTTCTATCAAATCGTATTGATTCCACAAAGCGGGACGGGGTCCCACAAATGCCATTTGTCCTGCCAGTATATTAAAAAGCTGAGGAAGCTCGTCAAGGCTTGTTCGGCGCAGGAATTTCCCCGCTCTCGTTATGTATTTTTCGGGATTTTCAAGCAGATGAGTCGGGGTATCCTTCGGTGTATCTATTCTCATCGTTCGGAATTTCAGAATATTAAAATATTCTTTGTTCTTTCCGACTCTCTTTTGGGTGAAAAAGACGGGACCTTTTGAATCGAGTTTCACCCATATTACGAGGAAAAGCAATAAGGGTGATAAAACGGCAATACAAAGAGCGGATGCCGAAAAATCAAAAATGCGCTTAAATTTTTTTCGATAAATCATGTAAAATTCTTTCCGCACAAATAAATGCATATTAAGTATATAGGTAAAGTATATCACATCACGCCACCCATGTCAATCGTTCAAACATGTGTCTTTTCGCCGATTTACAAAAAAACGTCGATTTTTCGAAAAAAACGTTGAAAGAACGGCGCAAACGTGGTAAACTTAAAAAGCACCGACTATCTTCCGACAGGTAATTCGAAAATGAAAAAATTATTCGCCGCACTCAGTGCGTTAACCGTTTTTGCCGTAATGTGCGCCACCTTTTATTTATCAAGGCAAATCGACGTTTTCGGCTCCGAGATAAAAGCAAATTCCCGTGAAATTTTATTCGAAGGTAACGAAATAACGGGTTTTGAGCCTCTTACTTCATGCCTTGATAAATTTCCGTTCCTTGAATACGTCGCTTTGGGAAATTTTCCCGTTTTACCCGAACAGGCGGAAAAATTATCTTCGGAATACCCCGAAATAAAATTCGACTACACCCTTTGCAAGCGTCTTTGCGGAGAAACTTTTCCCGCAGACAGTACCGAAATAGACTTATCGGACGCCGATTCTTTTACGGCGGATGAGCTCTCGGCGGGACTTGCGAAATTCGAAAACGTTAAAACGGTAAATCTCGGTGACAAAGTTCTGAGATACGACAAAAAAAGAGAATTGGAAAACACCTATCCCGACGTGAATTTCATTTGCCTTGTAAAATACGATATTTACGGCACTTGGATTTGCGAGGACGTGTCGGAAATCGACCTTTCGGGAATCGAGGTCGATTTTGAACTCGAAAACAAACTTTCGCTGTTTAAAAACCTGAAAAAAGTGAATTTGAGCGGAGTTTCGATTGACGAAGAAAGAAAGCTGACTCTTGCCGAGAACTTTCCCGATATCGATTTTGCGATGAGCGCATATCTTGCCGGAAAAGAATTCGAAACTTCGGCCGATTTTATTGATTTGAATTTCACGCCGGTATACGACCTTGAAGCGTTTGAACGTTCGCTGAAACTTTTCCGCCATGTCGAAAAAATAGAAATGTGCGGTTGTTACGTATCAAACGAGGATATGGCGGGGCTTTGCGAAAAATACCCGAACATAAAGTTCGTATGGCGGGTATATATGGGACGTTGGTCCGTCAGAACGGATGCCGTCGCATTTTCGGTTCTTATTGCCGATTACAGCCACAAAAGGCTGACATCCGCCGATATCGAAGTTTTAAAATACTGCCCCGATATCGAAGCGCTCGATCTCGGTCATCAGGCACTCACCGACATTTCGCATATTCCCGAATATATGCCGAAACTCAAAGTTCTCATTTTAGCCGACAATATGATAAGCGACTTAACACCGCTTACGAAGCTTGAACACCTTCATTACCTTGAATTTTTCGTAAATCGGGTAACCGACCTTTCTCCGCTCGCCGAGTGCCGTGAACTTGTCGACCTCAATATAAGTTACAATTACGGAATAAAAGACATAACGCCTTTGCTTGACTTGCCGCTCCTTGAAAGGCTTTGGATGGAACACGTTTCGGTGTCGCAAGCCGATATAAATCTCCTTCGGGAAACTTATCCCGACGCAACGATAGTCAACGTCGGAAAAGGCTCGATAGATCAAGGCTGGAGAGGGCACGAAAGATATTATGCGATGATTGATATGTATTACAATGACTATATAAGCGATTCGTTCACAAAGTACGACGGGCTTATATATCCCGACAGCTGAAAGAGGCCGTTTTTAAGCGACTTTCACTTCGGAGCATATAAGGCTTCGCATCTTATCCGCAACAACGCAAAAAAGGCTGTTCTCGGCACCGAAAAGCACAACCGACAGCCTTTTTTCTATTTGATTTTTAATTCCGTCGGAATTTCGCATGAAGTAAAAACCGAGCAGTCGATAACATCACTCAAAAGCTCCGATATTTCACATTCACCCCGACACAGTTTTTCCTTGTCGCATTTGGACAGGCGCTTGAGCCGATATTCAAGTTTCGATGCGTTGCTTTTTCCGTAGCAGCGCCACAGAGCGGCAACGCCGAGCGGCACGTGGGACGCCGTATATTTCGCTCCTTTGTTCCCTTTTCCGACGTGCTCTGCGAAGCGACGCACAACATCGGTTGTAATTCCGGAATACAGAGAGTTATCGAAACATCTTATCACGTAAATATAATACTCCGCTCCTCCGCTTTTTCGCTCCATAATTCCTCCCCATCGGCAAATCGCATTTCAAAGTCCGCCGTCATCAACGCAAAATACGTCACGGCGTTTCGACTCGCATAAAAATTGTACCATAAAAAAACGAAAAATCAACCCCGTCGTCCGTCAAACTCGAAATTTCCGACTTGCGAAACCGTTTTTTTCAAAAAAAACTTCGTTTTGCTATTGATTTTTTCGAAAAGTTATGATATAGTATTTAGGCATGTGGTTTTCACATAGAACGGAGCGGTCCTCTGCGGCTCAGTACGAACGCTCTATGATTACAAGGAGGAGTCGAAAATGAACGCAAAAATCGACGCTTTTGTTAATGAGCAATTGAAAACGGACGTTACACCTTTCAACATAGGTGACACCGTAAGAGTTCACAACCTCATCAAAGAGGGCACACGTGAAAGAATTCAGCTTTTCGAAGGCACTGTAATCGGAAAGCACGGCGGCGGAATTTCCGAAACCTTTACGGTTCGCCGTGTTGCATACGGTTGCGGAGTTGAAAAGACTTTCCCTCTCCACTCTCCTCATGTCGCTAAAGTAGAAGTCGTAAGACGCGGTAAAGTAAGACGTGCAAAACTCTACTACCTCAGAGACAGAGTCGGTAAGAGCGCAAAAGTCAAAGAGCTTATTTAACAAACACATAAAGGGACTCTTCGGAGTCCTTTTATGTTTTTTGTATGACGGGCACACGGGAAAGCCGACCGAGTAAGTCTTAACCCGTTTTTCGGATTATTATGCTAAAGTGCATATTTTATCTCGAATTGAACCGCCGTATACCGAGCGGCACGTGCGGCAGTGTTAAAGTGCGGTTATTCCCGCCGTACCCGATTGTTTCGTTTTGCGTTTTCGCAACCGAAAAAAATTTGCCCGCCTACGGAATGCGCTTCTCGCAAGGTGCATTCCGCAGGCGGGCGATTTTTATTAAAATATGTACCGCAAGTCTTCACCGAAAGTCAAAGCACGGCGCCCGACGTTTCAAAACAAGCGTCCGACGGTGTACCCTGTTCGGCAATCTCCGCTCTTTTAAAAGTATGAGTGATTTCATGAAGCTTTTCTTCAATCAAACTCATCATGACGTCATCCGAAATTTCATCGTCACTGACTATGTTCCGAAGTTCGGAAAGCTGTTTTTTCAAAAGTTCGGAATCCATTTCTATCGGTTTTCCGACGTAAATCTTGTTTTTTGCGGTTTTCTTCATGCCCTCCTCATCCATAAGGAGTTCTTCGAACAGCTTTTCGCCCGGTCTGAGTCCGGTAAATTCTATATCGATTTTCTTTCCGGCAATGCTTATCATTTTTTTCGCAAGGTCGAGTATTCTGACAGGTTCTCCCATATCGAGCACGAATATTTCCCCGCCTTCGGCAATTGCGCCCGTTAAAAGAACGAGCTGAACGGCTTCGGGAATCGTCATAAAATATCTTATAATATCGGGGTGCGTTACCGTAACGGGGCCGCCTTCGGAAATCTGCTTTTTAAACAGCGGTATAACCGAACCGTTCGAGCCCAAAACGTTACCGAACCGCACGCAAGAATAACTTGTATATTCCGCATCTTCGTTCATCGACTGAATTATCATCTCGCAAATGCGTTTCGTTGCTCCCATGATATTCGTCGGATTAACCGCCTTATCGGTCGAAATCATTATCATTCTCGGCACTTTGTTTTCCTTCGCCGCAAGAGCTACATTGAGAGTTCCGAAAACGTTGTTTTTAACCGCCTCCGACGGCGCCGTTTCCATGAGCGGAACGTGCTTGTGAGCCGCCGCATGAATTATCAAATCGGGCTTATACGTTTTTATAATATGATTGATTCTCGAATAATCCCGCACCGACGAGATGATAACTTTAAGGCTGAGCGTGTCTCCGTATTTACGGTAAAGCTCCTGTTCTATGTCGTATGCGTTGTTTTCATAAATATCGACTATAATAAGTTGTTTCGGTCTGTTCGCCGCAACCTGTCTTGAGAGTTCGCTCCCGATTGAGCCTCCGCCACCCGTAATCAGAACGGTTTTATCGCTTATAAAAGAAAGTACGTCATCATTTACCACGTCGACCGCATCACGACCCAAAAGTTCATCGGGAGTGATATCTCTGATTTTGTGCACAAAACGCTTGTCCTCATCCTCGAAATCAAGGAGTTGCGGAAGTATTTTAACCTCAAGTTCGGTTTTCGAACATTTTTCGATTATTTCCGCTCTTTCGGCATTCGTTGCGGACGGAATGGCAATCAAAATCTGTTCCGCTCCGTATTTTCGGGCAACCGATTCGATATCGTCGATTCCTCCGGCAATATACAGTCCGTTTATCGTTTTTCCGACTTTCATATTATCGTCGTCGATTCCGACAACGGGCAGAATATCGCAGTCTTTTGCGATTTTGATTTCATAGAGCATACGGTTGCAGGCATCGCCGCATCCGATAATGACGGTTCTCTTTCGGTTTCCGTTTTTTATTAAATTCTTTTTACCCGTCACATAGTCTCTGTATACTCTGTAAATCAGGCGGAAAGCAACGAGTGCCATTGAAGTCGATACGGCAATCAGCAAATAGAAATAAAACGGAATTTTATCGTTGAACGACCATCTGCTGATTACAAAATATATAGCACCCGCAGAGCACGACGCTATAGTACAAAGCAGGAATTCCCACGCCTGAGCATATCGCCATAAGCTTCTGTAAGTTCCGAACAGTAACAAAACGGCAAAATACACAGGCACCAGAATTCCGAGCGCTTCCGCATAAAGATAATCGGGCGCATTAATATAAAGCCTACAATAATGAAAGCAAA
>CAYXMB010000072.1:0-7266 GCA_964466085.1 uncultured Ruminococcus sp. | reverse complement strand
ATCCACAAAGTTCTCGGATTTCCTTACCACTTTCTTTTTATCATGCCTCCTTAAATATCATCGGAGCACCAAACTCCGCCAATTCGTATTTTCTCATTTTACATTCTAACACAAAAGACGGAAAAAATAAATAGGTAATTTGAAAATTATAAAATATGAACCGATATTCTTTTTTTACGGGATGTCGATGTACGGACTTCGGTACAATACCCGATTTTTCCGGTAGCGGCTTTTAATCGTATTTTACCGGCGATTTTTCTTCAAAAAAACGCTTTCGTAAAGTTTTTTCTTTTTTTTACGGAAAAATATTTACTATGAGCTTTCGGTGTGCTATAATAGAGACAACATGCTATAATCCGATACTGTAGGAAGGTGTGCGATTTTTGATTGCCGTTTGCGGGTGAAATGCATTTCTTTCTGCGGAAAATCACAATTTCAATATCTACCGAAAGATGCGGGAGAATGAATATGCTGTAATTATATCGATTTCGCAAATAATTAAACAAATTCAAACTTTTAAAACAATTGGAGTAAGAAATGAAAAAGTATTTAAACAGGATTAAAAATTACAGAAGTCTTCACAGCACGGGAGAAACTATGTATTGGCTTTATTCTTGTGTAAAATTCAAGTTGCGCTGTCTTATCAGGCAAAAATGGAAGCAGAAGGACTTCAGTTACGACAAAAAGAGCCAGAAGAACTTCATCAAAAAGGACGGCATGAGAGTTTTTATTTTCGCTACCGTTCCGTTCTATGATATCGGAGGAGGGCAGAGAAGCTCGCAGCTTGCGAAGATTTACAACAAGCTCGGATATGAGGTTTTCTACATTTACGGATTCCCTTGCCTTGATAATATAATTTATAATATAGAAAATCCCTGCGTTTTGCACCGCTATATAAAAGACGTCGGTGCCGAATATATTGAAAGCTACGTAAGAGAAGGAGATCTCTTCATATTCGAAGCTCCTTTTGTGGATTTCGTTCCTTATTTGGAACTTGCAAAATCGAAAAAGGCAAAATCCGTATACGAAAATATCGACAACTGGGAAAACAGTGAGCTCGGCGAAGATATTTTCTCGGAGAAAGCTCTCGAAAAATTCGTTACGGGATGTGACCTTCTCACGTCGACCGCCGTTCTTCTTAAAGAGCAGACAGAGAAGTACTGTAAAAAATACGGTGTCGAAAAAGAAGTGCTCTACAATGCAAATGCGGTTGACGATGAACTTTTCAACGGAAGAAAAGAATACGAAAGACCGTATGATATGGTGCTCGGCACAAAAACTCTTACTTACTACGGTTCTCTTTGGGGAACGTGGTTTAACTGGGATCTCGTTTACGAAATAGCCGATAAAAACCCGAGAGTTTCGATAAACCTTATCGGAGACTACAGCGGAATCAGAGATATCGTTTCCAATTCTCCGTCAAACGTTCACTATCTCGGCTTGAAATCTCAGGCGGAGCTTCCCGCATATCTCAGCTATTCGGATTTCGCAATACTTCCTTTCTACAACGATGATATAGGAAAGTACGTATCGCCTCTTAAAATTTTCGAATATATTTCAATGAACAAGAAAGTAATTTCGTGCTCGCTGTCCGATATAAAAGATTATCCCAACGTATACTACGCCGATACTTTCGAGGAATGGAACAGAATTCTCCACGACGACGCAGAGCCCGACGAGGAAGCTGCCGAAAACTTCGTGCGCGAGAACAACTGGTACAAGAGAAGCTCCGACATTCTCGACAGACTGTATCCCGAAAATGCCGAAAAATGCAATGAGAAGTTCTATGACAATCTTTCGGTTGTCGTTCTGAATTACAATAACAAGAAGGTTATTTTCAGATGCGTTGATACGCTTATAAAATTCAACGAGAGATACAATTACGAAATTATCGTTGTCGATAACAACAGTAAAGACGGCTCTTACGAAAGACTCATGAGCGAATACGACGGCAAAAACAACGTCAAAGTACTTCGTAACTCCAAAAACGGATGCTCTTCCGGAAGAAATCTCGGTTGCTCCGCCGCAACGAAGGAATATATTATGTTCCTTGACAGCGACGAATGGATAACCAACAGGTATTGGGCGGATAATTATTTCAAACTCGTCGAAAAACTCGGCCGCAAAACGGTTGTCGGCTGGGGTGCGGGATGGTTTAACCGTAAGAAATTCGCTTACCGCGTAGTCGACTCTTTCCCGCACAGATATCTGCCGCCTCAATATCTGGCAACTACCGACATCGGATATCTCGCAACTTGCGGATTCATCATCAATAAAGCATTCTTTGACGAAATCGGCGGATTCGACCTCAACTACGATCCGACTTGCTATGAAGACACCGACTTGTCTCTCAACGCAAGACATCACGGAGGCGAAATTTACTACTGCAAATATCTCGGTGTCGGTCACTTGCCTCACCAGACGACAAAGAGCGGTACGAAAGCACATGATGAGCTCATTCACAAAAAAGGCGAATACTTCATTAAGAAATGGGTGGCTATTGACAAAACACTCATAACTAAGTGGATAATGAAATAAAACCTTTGATTTTAAGGACTCAAGGATATATTGAGCGGTTTCGGTCACTCGGTATATCCTTCGTTCAAAAACGGTTTTAGACATATGCCGTATGCTGTTTTATAATCTTAATATTTCACAGTCGTTTTCGGAATTGATTTTGTGATATATTGAATTCGGAAAATGCGGCATCGGTACTGTAACATCGCCAAACATAAATCGAAAAGGATCGAATTATGATAAAAAGGACTTGGATAAATTTTAAAAAATACAGTTTTCTGTTGAAACAGCTCGTGGCAAGAGACTTCAAAGTTAAATACAAGAGAAGCATTCTCGGCGTTCTTTGGAGCATTCTCTATCCCGTGCTTATGATGGCTGTAATGTCACTGGTTTTCAAAAGTGTTTTGAAAATGGGTGATATGACGAAGAATATAAGTTACACGGCGTACCTTCTTTCGGGACTTGTCATCTTCAACTATTTCAGCGAAGCGACGAACCTTGCAATGAGCTCGGTTGTCGGAAACTTTTCGCTTATCAACAAAGTTTATATTCCGAAATATATTTTTCCTCTTTCGAAATGTCTTTTTGTCGGGATAAATTTCCTTCTGACTCAAATACCGCTTTACGTGATTATCATTATAGAACACATCAGAGGACAGTGCGCCGGAATATCCGTTTTGCACCTTATTCTTCCTTATGATTATATATGCCTTTTCACGTTTGCGCTCGGAATGGGACTGATTTTATCGGCTGTTTCGGTATTTCTCAGGGACATGTTCTATATTTACAGCATAGTTATACTTATATGGACCTATATGACGCCCATAATGTACGATATCAATCAGATAAATATCGGAATTCCTTTCTTCGTTCAGCTTTTGAAATGCAATCCCATTTATCAATACATTAATTTTGCGAGGACGATTATTCTTTACGGCCAAATGCCGACGCCGTTTCAGTTTGCGGCATGTGCGGGAACTGCCGTTTTGTGCCTTATTGTCGGTGTAATCGTATTCAAGAAAACACAAGATAAGTTTATATACTACGTTTAAGCTCTATTTAAAATTTACAGGAGATACTTTATGGAGAATCAAGAAATGGTTAAGGTCAGCGACGTTTCGATGAGATTCAATCTCGGTATTGAAAAGAATTTTTCGCTGAAACAGTTTATGGTTGATCTTCTTGATCCGAAAAAAGCCAAGAAAAGAAACGAGAAGAAAATCAATAACGAATTCTGGGCTCTGAAAAATGTATCGTTCGACATTCAACGGGGAGAGGTCATGGGATTTGTCGGTACTAACGGTGCCGGTAAGTCGACACTCCTAAAACTTGTTGCGGGAGTTATGAAGCCCACCAAAGGAAAAGTCGAAGTCGGCGGAAATATTTGCCCGATGATAGAACTCGGCGCCGGATTCGACAGCGATTTGACGGCAAGGGAAAACGTATTTCTGAACGGTGCCGTTATGGGATACAACAGGGAGTTTCTTGAGTCGAAATACGATGAAATAGTTGAATTTTCCGAGCTTGGCGATTTTATGGAAGTGCCGGTTAAGAATTTTTCATCGGGTATGACAGCCAGACTTGCTTTTTCGATTGCAACTATCGTTGAACCCGAAATACTGATTGTCGATGAAATTCTCGCAGTCGGAGATGCCGCTTTCCAGCAAAAGAGCGAAGCCAAAATGCGTTCCATGATAAACGGCGGTACCACTGTGCTTTACGTATCCCATTCGATAGGCTCCATAAGGTCGTTGTGCGACAGGGTGGTATGGATTGAGAAAGGCGAAGTTCAAAAAATAGGTCCTGCCGATATTATATGCGACGAATATTATAGGTCACTCAATCTTCCGATTGATTGAAAACGTAAAAAACAAAGGATTTTTGAAAATGTCATTTAAAACTGTATTAACATCGATTTTTTCAGATTCGTTGGGGCTGCTTTTCGAAAGCGCCTATACGGTTGCGTACGGCTTTACGAACAGCACGGTTCTTGCCCTCGCAACCGTTTGCCTTTTTGCCTCTTTGATTCTTCTCCCCTCGACGGTTTTTCTTGCGAGAATTATCAAAAGACTTAAAGAAAAAAAAGGAATCAGGAAAAAGAAAGGGAAGCTTTTCACTTTTCTCTCGAAGTACTTCTCCGACGAAACGCTGTTTTATATAAGAAATTCATTTGCGATTGCATTTGTTTTTGCATACGACATCGTCACTTTACATGCGATAAACGCTTTTTTCAACGGGTTTAAGACGGCGCTTGAGGCGGGATTTCCCGATTTAATCGACATGACGTCTCCCGACTCTTTGATAAGCGTTTTCGGAATGACGTTCAATCTCATACCGATACTGTTTGCCGTAATCGGCGCTGCCGCATGTGTGATATGTATCGTAAGAAACGGAATTGTTCTCTCGCTCCCCTGCATTTTTCTTACGGTATACGGATTCTTGTATTCATATAATGCGAGTGCGGCTTTTGCGATAGCGCTTACGTGTGCCGCCGCTCTCGCTTTGGTTAACGCATCTGTCGATATGCTCCGTTGCGGTGAGCTTGTAAAAGGCATATTCTTCTCCGCAGTCGGTGTTGCGGCGGGAGTATTTCTCATCTTTTTCTACGGCGACCCGACTTATAAAATGACGGTGGCATACGTTGCGGCGGTTTTGCTTTTCCAAGTTCCGCTTGTAATGTATTTAATAAGAAAAAGATCGGCGAAAAGGGCGGCACAAGGCGGAAAAAAGAAGAAAAAAGTGCGTGGCAACCCGATTGTGTTTTTCACGGGGGCGGCATTTTTGTTCCTTTTCTGCGGAATTTGTATTCCCTCCATCGTAATCAGCTCCGCACCGCAGGATTTTGTAGATATAAATTATTATCACAATCCCCTGTTGTATATCGTGTCGTCCGCCTCTGTCGCACTCGGTATATTCGGGATATGGCTTTGTTCGGTATATTTCATGTCGAAACAGCGCACCCGTGCTTTTCTCGATGTTGCAATTTGGGTTTGGTCGGGATGGTCCGCCGTCGACTACTTTTTCTTCGGGAAAAATTTCGGAATCATGTCCGTTACGCTGGAATATAAGGACGGTTTTGATATAAAATTTTCGGAACAAGTAATAAATACTCTTGTGCTTCTTGCCGTTGCGGCGGTTTTGATTTTCGTTGCGGTGAAATTCAAAAAAGTTTTGCAATATGTTCTCTTTATCGGTATTGTCGCAATTCTCGCAATGTCGGTTACAAACGCCGTTTATATTAATTCGTCGATAGCGCCTCTCAAAGAGCAGGCGTCTCAAATTCATGACGAAGAAGCTCACTTTACGCTCAGCAAAGACGGAAAAAACGTTATTGTGTTTATGACGGACCGTGCAATAGGTTGTTATATACCGTACCTCATGGAAGAAAACCCGGCACTTCTCGAAAAATTCGACGGCTTTACGTATTATTCTAATACGATATCTTACGGCAGAAACACGAATTTCGCCGCACCTGCGATTTTCGGCGGATATGAATACACGCCTGCGAATATGAATGCACGGGATGACTTGCTTTTGGGAGAAAAAAACGACGAAGCTCTTAAAATAATGCCCGTTCTGTTCGATGAAAACGGCTACGACGTAACCGTTCTCGACCCACCGTATGCGGGATATCAGAATGTGCCCGATTTGTCGATTTACGACGATTACCCGGATATCAAAACCGGAATTACAAAGGGAACATTCACGAACGAGTCCTCGAAAAAGCAGCAGATTGAAAGCAATTACAGGAATTTCTTCTGCTACAGTATTTTAAAAACTTCGCCTCTTGTATTGCAGGAAACTCTTTACAACAATTCGAACTACAATAATCCGGATATTCTTTTCGCATCGACCGATTCGCTTGAAGGTGCCGCATATACGGGTCAGGTTGCCGATTCGGTATACACGTCGACGGGGGTAAGTTCGTATTTCATGAATGAATACAACGTTATCGATAACTTGGATTACATTACCGATTTCACGTCCGAAGCATCCGACACGTTCACTATAATGGTTAATGCGGTGGCACATGACACCATGCTCCTTCAGGAGCCCGAATATACGCCTTCGCTTACGGTCGATAATACCGAATACGAAAGTGCGAATTCCGACAGATACACCGTTGACGGACAAACTCTTGTCATGGAAGAAGTTACTCAATACGCTCATTATCAGTGCAATATGTTAAACCTTATCAAGATAGGCGAATGGCTTGATTATCTTCGTGATAACGGTGTTTACGATAATACGAGAATAATTATCGTCGCCGATCACGGCGGTGCCGTTCACTCTCTTGAAGAGCTCATGCTTGACGACGGGCTCGACGTTATGGGTTACGCACCGCTTCTCATGGTCAAAGATTTCAACAGCACGGGCTTTACTACGTGCGAAGATTTTATGACGAATGCCGACGTGCCGACTATCGCTTTCGAAGGCTTAATCGAAAATCCCGTAAATCCTTTTACCGGAAATCAGATAAACAGCAACGAGAAAAACGAACGTCCGCAGTATGTTATCAGCTCCGATTATTGGAGTGTCGAAGTCAATAACGGATACACTTTTATGGCAGGTGACTGGTATTCCGTTCATGACAATATGTGGGACAAAACCAATTGGGAAAAAGTTGCGACGAACGCCGTTGCGACTTACGACAACTGAAAAGTAACATGACGGGCGGTATATACCGCTCGGATATCGAGTAGGAGGCTACCCATTAATTGAGTAGCCGACCTCTCACACCACCGTGCG
>CAYXMB010000071.1:0-7309 GCA_964466085.1 uncultured Ruminococcus sp. | reverse complement strand
TGCGGGGCCGAGAATAATAACGTTCGGGATTGACTTTTTGGGGCCGACGAGCGTTACTCTTTCTTCACAGGCAAACTGACCGGGTTGGCTCAAATCCTTTTTAGGTGTGAGCTTTGCGCCTTCTCCGAACAAAACGGCTATATGTTCTTCCGTGAGATGAACGTGTCTTGCAGACGTTTCAACCAATACTTTTGACATATGAAAATCCTCCTTAAATCACAAATGTTTTGCTAAACAAGTATATCACCTATCTTCGATTTTGTAAAGTGAAAAATGAAAAAGATGATGTTTTTTGCCGATTTTCGTTATTTTTCGAATCTGCTTTCGAAAAGTTCTCTGTAAAATCCGCCCTTGTTCATAAGTTCCGAATGAGTACCCGTTTCGATTATCGTTCCGTCTTTCATAACTAAGATAATATCGGCATTCATAACCGTTGTCAGGTGATGCGCCACGATAAACGACGTTTTTTTGACCATCATTTTCGCAAAAGCGTCGTTTATTTTCATTTCCGTTCTTGTATCTATTGAGGAAGTCGCCTCGTCGAGAATCAGAATTTCGGGGGAAATAAGCATTACTCTTGAAATCGAAAGAAGCTGTCTTTCGCCTTCGGAAAGTTCCGATGCGTTTTCGGAAAGAACGGTATCGTAGCCTTGCGGTAATTTTTTGATAAACGAATGAGCGTGCGAGCGTTTTGCCGCTTCAATGACTTCTTCTCTCGATGCATCGGGCTTGCCTATTTTGATATTATCGGCAACGCTTCCTTCGAAAAGAAAAGTATCTTGCAATACCATTCCGAAATGGGAACGCACCGAATCTTTCGAATAGTTTGAGATGTCTTTCCCGTCAATCGTTATTTTTCCTCCGTTGACGTCGTAAAAACGCATTAAAAGGTTAATAAGAGTAGTTTTTCCGCAACCGGTGGGACCGATAATCGCCGCTTTCTGACCTGCTTTAACCGTGAACGAAACTCCGTCGAAAAGGGGTTTGTCTTTCGTATAGGAAAACGAAACGTTATCAAAGCATACGTCTCCGTGCACCGTGTCAAGCGTTTTTTCGGGTTCGAGGTGTACGGTTTCCGTATCGCACAGCTCGAAAATACGTGCGGCGCACGCAAGTGAATTTTGCAATTCGCTTATAACGCTGCTGATTTCGTTGAAAGGCTTCGAATATTGATTTGCGTAACTCAGAAACGATGTCATGGCACCGACCGTCAGTGTTCCAGATATTACCGACAGTGCTCCGAAAAGGCTCAGAACCGCATAAATGACGGCGCCGACAAACCTCGTTGCGGGATTGACGAGAGACGATGCGAATATTGCTTTTTTCGAGACTCTCCCGTATTCTTCGGTAATTGCGGCGAAGCTGTCGCTGCTTTTTTTTTCCATAACAAACGCTTTCAGCAATTTAACGTTATTGAGTGATTCGGTTAAATATGATGTTTCGGCGGATTTCTTTTCCGATTGGGCGAGAAAAAGCTTAAAAGTGCTTTTTGCGATAACCGAAGCGACAACAAGAGAAAGCGGTGTCAGTATCACGACAAGCAGAGAAAGTTTCACGTTGAGAATAAACATGAAAACAAGTGTTGCGACTATTGTAAATACTCCGGAAAAGAGTTGCGAAATGCCGAGCAAAAGCCCGTCTCCGACGTTCTCCGAGTCGCTGATGATTCTGCTTATTACGTCTCCTTTCGGTGTTGTATCGAAGAACGATACGTCAAGCAGGGAAAGCTTTGAATACGCTTTTTCCCTGAGGGATTTTACAACACTTGTGCTTACTTTCGTATTAAAAAATTCAGCTACCCATTTGAGCAGAGCCGAAAGAGCGGCGAGCGTTGCGAGAAGGGCAAGTTCAAATGCGACTTTTCGCATGTCAACCGTTCCGACAAGAGCATCGACCGTTCTGCCTATTATTATCGGAACGTAAGTTGAAAGCGCAACCGAAGCAAGAGAGAAAACAAGTGAAAGAACAAGAAGCTTTTTTTGCCTTCCGAGCTCTGTCATAAGTCTTGCCAAAACTTTTCCGGAATTATTTTTCGTTTTGTCACTCATGCGTTTGCCTCCGTATTTGTTAATTCGGGCAAAGAGTCACTTCCGAATTGAGATGCGTAAATTTCACGGTAAATTTCGTTTGACGAAAGAAGCTCGCCGTGCGTTCCGATGCCGACAGCCTCGCCGTCGCAGAGAACTATTATTTTGTCGGAGTTCATAACTGCGGCCGTTCTTTGAGATACGGTTATCAAAGTCGGTTGCGGTTTTATTTCTCTTATCGATGCCAAAAGCGCTTTTTCCGTTGCGAAATCAAGCGCCGATGTACTGTCATCCAAAATCAGAAAATCGGGAGTGCCGACGAGAGCCCTTGCCACCGCAAGTCTTTGCTTCTGTCCGCCTGACAGTCCCGCACCGTCTTCTCCGATTACGGTGTCGAGACCTTTTTTCTTTTTGAGAAATTCTTCGGCTTTTGCGATTTCTGCGGCTTTTTCAAGCTCCGCATCGTCGACGTCGGCTCCGAAAAGAAGATTGCTTCTTACGGTACCTCTGAAAAGAGTTGATTTTTGGAAAACAACATGCATTTTCTTTCTGAGCGATGCAGTATCGTACGTTGAAATTTCTTTGCCGCGTATTCGGATTTCTCCTTCGCTTGCTTTGTAATATCCGCAAATAAGGTTTATGAGGGTCGTTTTTCCCGATCCCGTCGGGCCTATTATACCGAGAGATTCGCCGCTTTTAAGCGACAAATTTATATTTTTAAGCGACGGGTTTGAAGCTCTGTCGTAGGTAAAACTCAAATTGTCGATTTCAAGCGCCGTGTCGTCGGAATTTGCGGAATTCGGTATCTCGTTTCCGTTTTTCTCCGAAGGAATATCGAGAATCGCTTCGACTCTTTCGGATGCGGAAAGCGCTTTGGAGATTGTAATTACAAGATTTGCGAGTTTCAAAAGTTCTATTAAAATTTGCGACATATAGTTGTAGAGCGCAACGACTTCTCCCGACGAAAGACGGGAAGTCGCAACTCCGGTTGCGCCGACTTTCAAAAGTGCGCATATGCCCAAATTTATGATTACGTAAGTGAGCGGATTCATGAGAGCCGAAACTTTTCCCGCAAAAACAGATATCTTATATGCGGCACCGTTTCTCTCATCGAATTTTTCGCTTTGCACTTTATCCGTTCTGAACGAGCGGATAAGTCTTACGCCGTAAAGATATTCTCGGACAGCCCCCGTGAGTTTCTCCGTTCTTTTTTGAACTTTGCCGAAAATCGGAATCGAATAAAGCATTATCGAAAATACGACCGCAAGAAGAACGGGTATGACAACGGCAAATATAATTGCGCTTTTAACGTCCACCGTAAATGCCATTATCGCCGCTCCGAACACAATAAACGGAGAACGTGCGAAAAGCCTGAGTGTCAGGTTAACGCCGTTTTGAATAAGGTTCACGTCGCTTGTCATCACGGTTATGAGAGAGTTCGTTCCGAGCCTGTCGATTTCTTTGTATTCAAGACTCGATATGTGCCCGAACAGCGCCTTTTTAATATTCGTTGTAAAACCGACGGCGGCCGTTGCCGAAAAATACTGTGCGACAACGGTGAATGATAAGCCGAGTGCTGCGAGTATAATCAAAATCAGGCATTTCGAAATAACATAGTTTTTGTCGGAAGGCGCGCCTGCGATTCCTATCCCGTTATCTATGATATCGGAAATAACGAGAGGAACAAACAGCTCCGAAGCCGCTTCGAGCATTTTGAAAGTCGGTGCGAGAATACACCGTGCCCGATATTCTTTCATGTATTTTAAGAGTTTTTTCACATCATCGCCCCTTCGCAAGGTTAACATTACGAAATATTATAGCAAATAAAATTTGCACTGTCAACTTTTCAAACGATTGAATTTCCGAATGATGCCGCAAATGCGCACGGAATATCGAAGGAAAAAGTATCATACAATGTAACGATAATTGAATCGGAGGTATTTTTAATGGAAAACAGAGATAATATCGGTTTGTGTGCCGGGAGTGCCGTCAGGCTTGATACGTCGTTCGGTCATGAGGGAGGCGGGGATTTTTCTTTGCCCGATTATCTGCCCGAAATACAGAGGCTTCTTGCGGTGCGGACTTCCGTTTTGCCGGAAACCGCATTTTTGTCGGGTAACGTCCTTGAAATCGGCGGGACCCTGTCGTACGACGTGATATATGCCGATGCCGAAGGCAAGACCGTATCTGCTTCGCTGATAACCGATTACAGCGCCGATACGGCGCTTTCTCAGGCAATTGACAACGTCGGCGAGCTGTTTGTCTCGACCGAAGAAGAGGGGACGTCATGCCGTGTCACGTCGCCGAGAGGGGTAAATATTAAAACGAGAATGAAAACGAGGGTTTGTGCCGACGAACATGTGGTGACGGACGGCGCACTGACGAGAAAAGACGGCACAAGGGCGCATGACGGGGATGTGTCAAGTGTTGAAAGGCTGAATTCATCAACGACGTCGGTGCTCAGAGGGCACGTGGCCACGACAGGAAACGCAGTGGGTGAAATCGAGGCGCGCGAAAATAACGATACCGTTGTATTTTGCCGTTCTTCGCTGTGCGCAACCGATGCGACGTGCGGCGACGGAACGGTAAAAACAGGCGGAGAGATTACGCTCGATTGCACTTTTTGCGGTTCCGACGGGCTTTATACGAAAAGTGCACGGTATCCTTTCGAAGCTTCCTTGAATTCCGGTGGGTGCGATTCGGGGTACGTTGCCAGAGCGTGGGGGAGAGTTGCGTCGGTCGGCATTTCGAAAGAGGACTCGGAGAGCACGGTTTTTTCGGTTTCGGTGGAATATGACGTTGAGGCGGAATACTTGTGCAAGTGCGAGTGCGACGTATGCTTTGATGTATACTCGACGAAATATGAATGTACGGGCGATATCGGAGAATGCGAATTGATAACTCCCGTTTCGTTCGGTATGGCAAGAGTTCCTCTTTCGGGCTCCGCCGAGATACATGCGGAAAACGTTCGGGAAGTTGTCGGTATAATTCCGATATCGAAAACGGCGCAAACGGCGTCGTCGCCCGACGGACTTATTATTTCGGGTAACGTCAAAGTCAAAGCAATTGCCGTCGGAGATGATACGGTGTGTTCGGAGATTGATTTGCCGTTTAAATACAGGCTCGGAGATACCGACGCTATCGACCTTCAAAGCTTTGTTACCTGCTGTCCTTTCTCTCTTTCGGGAAAGGTTTCGGGAAACTCTCTTGAGGTTTCGGGCGAAGCGTCGCTGTCGTGGGATGTATCGCACAGAAAAAAACTTCGGTACGTGACGTCGGTTTCGCTCGGCGATGAGCTTGACCGAAACTGTCCGCTTTCGATAAAGGCTTATTATCCGCAGAGCGACGAGAGCCTTTGGAGTATATGCAAAAAATATACCGCCGATATTCAAAAGATAAAAGATGCCAATCCCGATATCGGCGACGTGGTCGCAAAAGGAGTTCCCGTTATAATATACTGATTTATAACTTTTTGCCGAAAGCGCAAAATATTGAGAGATTGCGACTTCGGTCGGCACCGTAATCTTCGACAATAAAATCACCGCACGCCTTGTGGCGTGCGGTGAGGCCGTAACCGTATAACATTTTAATTCAAAACCGCAAAATTGCGGAAAAACGGTGTTTTTTGCATGGATTTTGATTTTAATAAAGAGAATGTGCCGTTATCGTGCTGTCTTTGAAATTCGATTTGCAAAAATCAAGCATCGTTTTTGCTCCGACGGGATGTGAGGAGTGTATGTTGATGTGAGGTGCGGCGATTTTTCTCCATGCCATCCATTTTAAAATATCAAGACCCGTGAGACTTGTATATCCGAGATCGAAATCAAGAGATATATATTCGAACGAATAGATTGAAAGCATTGTAATCGCATCATCGGCGGAACGCACACAAATACAGTCGTCTCCTTCGGGCAAGACTCTCATATCGTCGACGTACAGCTTCATTTGAGTGCCTCTTCTCCCGACAGCGTTTCCTCTTCTTCGTAAAGTTCGAGAAGCTTGTTTTCAAGCTCAGTTTTTTGAGAATCAAGCTCAGCCGCACGGACGTAGTCGACGGCGGCGTCCCCGTAGAGCTCCGCCGTTATTTCTTCGATTTTCTTTTCGGTTTCCTTTATTTCGAGGGCCAAATCTCTTTTTCTTTTTTCAAGACGCCTTGCATCGGCGTTTTCTTTTTTTCGCCGCAAATATGAATTTTTATTCGATACGGATTTGGAATTTTCCGTTTTGGGGCTTGCATGAGGTGCATTCTTTTCGGAGATTTTTCGAAGTTCCCGTGATTTTGCGTATCCGTCGTATCCGTCGATGTGATTTACGCAAGTGTTGTTTGCGATTTCGAGTATTCTCGTTGCCGTTTTCTTCGTGAAATATCGGTCGTGACTTACTGCGATTACGGTTCCTTCAAAAGCATCCAATGCTTTTTCAAGCACTTCTCTTGATTGAATATCAAGGTGGTTTGTCGGTTCGTCGAGAATCAGCAAATTCATTTTCGATAAAATAAGTTTGGCGAGAGTCAGCCGTGCTCTTTCGCCGCCCGAAAGAACGGATACCGATTTGAAAGCATCATCGCCTCGAAACATGAAAAGAGCGAGGATATTTCGGAGTTGCGTTTCGGTAGTATCGGGATAAGCATCCCAAAGCTCGTCGATTACCGTTTTCGAAAAATCGAGATTTTGGTTTTCCTGGTCGTAGTATCCCACCGTGACGTTATATCCGAATTCGAAGGAGCCTTTGTCTGCCGGTATTTTTTGAAGAAGAATTTTCAGCAAAGTGGATTTTCCGACTCCGTTTGCGCCCGCAATGAAAAGTCGTTCTTTCTTTTTAACTTCAAAGGAAATATCGGAAAAAAGCTTTTTTTCTCCGAAACTCTTGGAGAGATTTTTTACCGATAAAACGTCGTTTCCGCTTTCTTCGCTTTTCGAAAATTCAAAACGAATCGATTTCGGCGCATCTTTCGGCCGTTCGACCTTATCCATGCGTGCTATTGCTTTTTCACGGCTTTCCGCCGCAATTATATTTCTCTCTCTGTTCCATCGCCTTTGCTGTTCGATATAAGCTTCAAGACGGGAAATTTCTTTTTGCTGAACAGTGTATTTTTTAAGCTCTGAAGCTTTGTATTCTTCTTTGAGCTTTACGTATTCGGAATAGGGCGCGTTATACAGTTTCGATACGCCGTACTCTATATCGAGAGTTTTTTCGGTGACGCTGTCGAGAAAATACCTGTCGGGACTTACCGTTATAAGAGTTTTTCTGTAGCTTGCCAAAACGCCTTCAAGCCATTCCAG
>CAYXMB010000070.1:0-7320 GCA_964466085.1 uncultured Ruminococcus sp. | reverse complement strand
CATCGACGAGAATAAGTTCAAAATCCTCAAAAGTCTGAGCAAGAATGCTGTCGATACACCGCCTTAAGTACGGCTCAACTTTATATACCGGAACTATAACACTTATTTTCGGCATTATCTCACCTCTTTATAACAATCCAAACTGTATGCCTAATGCTTTTTGACTTATTGAACTGATTATTTTAAATTCGACCGAATCAATGTCACTAAACCGTTTTAATATCCGCAACTATCATATCATCAAACCTGACATGCCCCCACCACGAATGATGCCAAAGCAACCGGTCCTCATCTTCATCAATTATTTCAAAGAACATTGCGGGTTCAACTCGGTCGATCGTCACTTGATTTCCGTATTCGTCCCGTTCATAAGGAACGGCAACGACAGAATACTTACCTGAAGCAAGATTCTTTGTGGGCATTTTAACATGTAAATCTACATTTTGTCCTTCGGAAGCGGAAACTCCCTTATCCGAAAGCACAGAACCGGCAAGCGATGCATCCATATAAACTATCTCAAAACGAAGCCTCATATCGGTTACATTTTGTATCGCCCTACAATGCACCACACACTCAAGCATATCGCCTTTTACAACCTTATTATCGCTTCTGTTTACAATATCAAGACCCAAAAGACGGAATTTTTTTCCGCATTCCGGATATCGGGATATATTGCTGTAATCGTACGATGTGCTGAGGTCATTGTTGTTATTCATATATACCCCTATCGCCTCTTCGACTCCGCCTTCGAATACGATTTTTCCCTTGTCGAGAACAATGCATCTGTCACAAAGTTGGCGAATGGTATTCATGTTATGGGAAACGTACAGAACTGTTCTTCCGTTTTTGTTTGCGGCTTCTCTCATTTTATCAAGGCACTTCTTTTGAAACGCCATATCACCGACGGCAAGGACCTCGTCCATAATCATAATTTCACTGTCGAGATGTGCCGCTACGGAAAATGCAAGTTTTACGTACATGCCGGAAGAATAACGCTTAACGGGAGTATCTATAAATTCCCGCACTTCCGAAAACTCGATAATATCTTCCATTTTCGCATCTATTTCGGCACGTGTCATTCCGAGAATGGCACCGTTCATGTAAATATTTTCTCTGCCGGTCATCTCGCCGTTGAAACCGGTACCCACTTCGAGCATGGAAGCGATTCTGCCGTAAATATCTATTTCCCCTTCGGTAGGTGCCGTGACACGGCTCAGAAGTTTTAACATCGTGCTTTTTCCGGCACCGTTTCCGCCGATAATACCGAGAGCTTCACCTTTGTATACGGCGAGGTCGATTCCGTTAAGCGCCATAAATGTCTGTCCGACAAGTCGATTGTCGGTTCCTATTTTCGTATTAGGGTCTTCTTTTCCCCTTATTCTCGCCCACCAGCTTTGAAGGTCGCCTTGCAAAGTTCCGCCTCCTATTTGGCCGAGCTTATATCTTTTCTTCACACCCACAAGGCGAATTGCCACTTCCCTGTTTTCCATTTTTCCTCCTCAAACCGTATCCATGAAAGTTTTCTCGACTTTATTAAACAGCATGACACCCAAAACAATAATGATTACGGTTACAGCTGCCGATATGCCCCAATACAAGGGCATTACCGCTCCCTGTCCCAATATCGCATAGCGGAAAACTTCCACAGGAGCCGTCACGGGATTTATCATAAGCAACTTTTTCATAAATCCATCTCCGAGTTGTGAAATAGGGTAAACAATGGGAGTCGCATACATCCAAAGTTGAACGCCGAACGTTACGAGTATTGCAAGGTCCCGATACTTGGTCGTAAGGCTGGAAATAATAATTCCGCATCCCAAGCCGAGAAGTCCGAGATGCAAGAGCACCACCGGAATAAGTATCCAAGCTTCATAATTGGGATGAACCTGCCCTTTAAAAATATAGTAGCCGAGAAAAGCGGCAACGAGCAACATTTGAACGAAAAATTGAATAACGGCCGCCAAAACGTTGGAAACCGGAATTGTCAGTCGGGGAAAATAAACTTTGCCGAAAACGCCCGCATTATCGGTAAATGTATTGGCGTTTTTTGTAACGCAACTTGAGAAAAATATCCAAATCGCATTACTGCAAAGGTAAAACAATATCGTAGGTACTCCGTCGGTTCCTATGCCGGCTATTCCGCCGAATACAAAAGCGTAAATAATACTGCTTATGAGAGGATTCAGAAAAATCCAAGCGGGTCCCATTATCGTTTGCTTATATGTTAAAGTGAAAGTTCTTTTCGTAAAAAGAAATATCAAATCTCTGTAACGCCACACCTCTTTTAATTTCAAATCAAACCATCTGTGTTTTGAAGTTATGTGGGTATGGTATATGTTTTTCGTCGGTGTTTCCATAATCCGTCCTTATTATTTTACGATTTCATCAAACTCAACTCTTTGAAAGACTTCGAGTTTTCCGCCGCGAGTTGCGTTGAAAACGCTGATTTTTCGCTTATCGCAATGATACTTCATCGCCATATATGTAAGAGTGCTGTTTTCGGTATTCGGAATGTCAAGCTTTTCTCTGTCTTCGTTATATTTTTCGCTGAAATAATCCTTAACGCTGTTATCGACGATAATTTTCCCGTCGTTGTTTTGGCTGATTCTGAAATGATGGTCAACGCCTATCAGATATATTTCACGAAATCCCATATAAGACGCTATTTGCGCCGCCGTATACATTACGGTTGCCGAATTGAATATGTTTTTCTGTATGTCATCCGAAAATCCGGAGCCTTCGGTATTCGAAAGCGATTGATGAGCTATATTGAAATAATTCGCATCTTTAACGGAAATACCGTGCCACCATTTGAGCTGAATCGGAATGAATTTCGCTTCGACGCAAATTTCATTAACTTCCTTTACCGAGCCCGCCAATATTTTTTCGTCTTGCGACACATAAAAAGTCGGTCTCCACGAAGTATTTTCAAAAATATTATATATTCTGTTAAATGCAAAAGTTATTTCTCCCGCCTCGTGCAAGCGTGTCAAATCATCGGCACGAAGACTCGGCCCGTTGCCGATAAAAAAACACCTTTGGCCGATATATTTATCCTTGTAAGATGCAAGCTTCTTCCCGTGCTTTGTTTCTTCAAACCTCGCCAAAGTCTGCGGGATAACAAAATGAGCATTGTAATAATCCCTGCATTTTTCAAAAAAGGTCATAGCCGTCCTCTCATTTTATAAAACAATATCGATTTTATTTTGTTGCCGAAAGAATTTTACGAAAAAAAGCAACGGCGCAAATAAACCATTTCGGAGCACCTATATATTCGGCACACTGCTTTTTTGTCAAACGGTACTTTTCATCACAGGATGTATGGTCACAGTAAAAAGTGTACCACATTTTCATTCTTTTTTTAAGCGGCTCGCCGATGAACTCCGCTTTCTCCCTCTGCCACAAACCGGCACCTTGAGGGTTTTCGATAAAATTCCGATTTATATTCGCCGTCAAGCCTCCGGGCTGATATTCATATATACAAATGATATCGTCAAAAACTCTGATTTTATATCCGTCGTGTGCCATTCTGTTCCACGAAATGCACTCGGTCATAAAATTTTCACCCTCGAATTCGGGATATTTATATTTTCTGTGAATATCGGTATAAAAGACCCAAGCACGCTCACCGTCAATCGGATTATCCGTGAATTCATCATATCTTTCAAAAAAAGAAGCGTCTCTGTAATCATACGGATAAGGTTTATTCGGCGTTTCGGTAGGGCTTGTTCCGAGATTTCCGACAACGCCGCAATATTTCACATCCGAATTTTCATGCAGTGATTTTTCCCATGAAATTATCTTTTCAAGCGCATCATCGGTTAAACGGTCATCGCTGTCGACGTTAAAAAACAACTCGCCTTCGGCAAGGTCAAGCCCGTAGTTAATCGCACGGCACTTTCCGCCGTTTTCCTTCTTGTAGTAACGTATCGGAAAATCGTTTCCGTCATTAAGCCAGCTCCCAACAAGCTCTTCGGTATTATCGGTCGAGCCGTCATCGACAATAATCCATTCAAAGTCCCTGAAAGTCTGCCGCTGAAGTGAACGGTACAGATTTTCGATTATATATGCTCGGTTGTAAGCGG
Source organism: uncultured Ruminococcus sp. (assembly GCA_964466085.1). Classification (GTDB taxonomy): domain Bacteria; phylum Bacillota; class Clostridia; order Oscillospirales; family CAG-272; genus RUG14199. The sequence goes on along the minus strand of CAYXMB010000070.1, from coordinate 3,235 downwards.
GAGTAAATAAAGTTATTTTATATTTATAAGACAAGATGCAATCCTCAACTTAATCAGGTTATTTAAAATCCTATTTTAAGCATGTTTCTCAAGCGGCAAGTCGTTTTCGGGAAAAGCAAATAGAGTTCATACCAAAGTTTTTGCTTTGACTTTGTATAAGAACACTTTTTCCACTCTTTCCCCGCTTTTTCGGCGCTTTTATGCAGTCTCTTCAAATATTCTTTTTTATCCTTGAAATCGGAAGATATCAAAAGTTGGGAATGATAAAGGTAACATCCCATTTGCTTTGATCTTGCAAGAGGAAGAAGCGACGGATAATTGCCTGCCATAAAATCGGCTCTTTCTTCATAAGCTTCAACGGCATCCAGCCGTTTTTCTGAATATCCCGCCGACATAATACTGCCTTCTCGCTGAGTATAATAATAACACGGTGCGGCGAAAACCGAGACTTTTGAAGCACTGCTTATAGCTTTATAGCTCCAAAACACGTCCTCATGGCATTTGCCGACGGGAAAAGGAATACCCGAAACGATTTCACGTTTATAAAGTCTGTTCCAAACAACCTGCTTTAAGCGGTCTTCCGAAATCAGAGACTTTACGGCCTGCAAATTATCGAGAACATATTCCCCGTCGGGGGTCATAATGCGCTCGCCGCCGTCATCCCAAATCATTTTAATGCCGCAGCAGGAAATATCGCTTCCGTTTTCCGTTAAATTATCGAGAAAGCGCTCATACATATCGAAACTTATGTAATCGTCGCTGTCGATAAATCCGATATATTCGCCTCTTGCAACAGCCATACCGGCATTTCTCGCATCGGAAAGTCCTCCGTTTTCTTTATGTACGACTTTTATGCGGGAGTCTTTTTCAGCCCAGCTGTCGCACATTGCGGGGCAAGCATCGGGAGAGCCGTCATCGACAAGGATTATTTCAAGATTTTTGTGTGTTTGGTTTACTATACTCCGAACACACCTGTCAAGGTACTTTTCGACTTTGTAAACGGGTACGATTACGCTGATAAGGGGTTCGTTATTTCCCATAAAAAACTTCCTTGCTTTATTTATCCAAGCTGTATTTTTTGTAATTTCCCGAAAGAAAATCGTAAGTTTTACGAACTGCGCCGTATATCAAAGGAATATGCACCGCACTCTGTGCCATGCAAATTACTTTTTTCGAAACTCCGCCGTTTAAACGGCATTTTTTCAGTTCTTTCAAGGCTTCTTCTTTTATCTTGCGTGCATTCTCCGCCGGCATGCGTTTTTCGTTTAACGCATAAGTTAAAATCCGCAAGTACTGTTCCGATGCGACGGAGTAAAGAAAGCTGTCGGCGGCGATATCGTTCATTACGGTTTTTCTGACGAAAATCATGTCGTCGATTTTTTTCGGATTGAAATCCGATGTTGCGGCGGAGCCGCTTCTTAAAATATATCTGTAAGAACAAAAATCGTCGTAAACGGAGATTTGCGAATATTTAAAGAAATAATAATTCATCAATAAATCTTCGTTGATTTTAATCCCCCGACATTTTCCGATTTCACCCGAAACGACGGCTTTTTCAACAACTTCTTTTTTAAAAATTTTATTCGACAGACTCGGTTCGAAACGTTCGCCCTTCAAAAGTTCGACAAGAGCTTCGTCTTTACCGTAAGTTTTTTTAAATCCCGTATTGTAATAATAATCGGTTTTCCCGCTCGGAAAAACCATTTTATATCCGCAATGGGAAATGTCGGCGCCGCTTTCGATTGCATTCTCAATCAAGCGTGAAAACATATCGCACTCGACGAAATCGTCACCGTCCGCAAATCCTATATAATCTCCGGTCGAAGCTTCAACTCCCGCAATCCGTGCGCTCGACACTCCGCCGTTTTCCTTGTGTAAAACTTTTATTCTCGCATCTTTCTCGGCATATTTGTCGATAATTTCGCCCGATAAATCGGTTGACCCGTCGTCGACCGCTATAATCTCCAAGTTTTTATAATCCTGATTTAACAAGCTGTCAAGGCATGACGAAATATAATTTTCAAGGTTATAAACCGGCACGACAACGGATATTAAATATTTTTCATTCATACAACAAATCCTTTAGGCTCAAGTTCCCTCTTTTGCTTTTCTTTCATGCTCTCGGTGATTCCGCCGTTTAAAGTATATTCCGCACCGTAACACGGAAGCTTTTTCATTGCGCTGCGCTCTTTTTCCAAATACTCATCGAGCGTCGAAATCACACGTGCCGGAGAACCTACCGCAACGGAATTTTCGGGAATATCATGAGTGACGGTACTGCCTGCTCCGATTACGACATTATCTCCCACAGTTACTCCGGGAAGAATAATACTTTCCGCTCCTATAAAAACATTACTTCCTATTTTAACTTTTCCGATTTTCGTATATCCCAAAAAGTTCTTTGTGCTTGCATCGTGACAAAGAACATGGACACGTGGGGCAATCGTAACATTGTCGCCGATTTCAATAAGCCAACAATGACCGGGGTCCAATATAACCCCGTGAAGTCTTTTAAAGTTATCGCCGACTTTCATGCCCATTTTAACAAGTTTTTCCGTCGTGAAGTCTCCTCTGAGGCGGTAAATAAATTCCTTTAGTAAATTCATTTTTTCTCCAATCAAAGCGATAACAGCATTTCTTCGACGGCGGCGACCGTTTTTTCGGTGCTGAAAGTTTTTCCTCTTTCGAAAGCCGCATCTTTATATTTTTTGAGCTTTTCGGGATTTGCGACAAGCTCCGAAATCCCGTTGTAAAGCGCTTCGTCGTCGTTTTCGGTTACAACGCCGTATTCGTTGTTTTCTCCGAGCATTTCTTTCATTCCCGAAACTTCTACGGTGCAAACGGGAGTTCCGACGATAAGAGCTTCGGTTGCGGCTGTCGAAAAACCTTCGGAGTAGCTTGCGCAAACGAATAAATCGGCACGTTTGACATACTTGTAAGGATTGGTCTTGTAACCGAGAAAAACGATTTTTTCGCTTATTCCGATTTCACGGGCGAGTTCTTCAAGCGCATTCCCGTCGGGTCCTTTTCCGAGAATGAACAGCGATACGGGATATCCGCCGTCGTTGAGCCTTTTCGTGATTTTTATAAGTCTGTCAAAGCCCTTGCTTTTCTTAAGTGTTCCGACCGCAACAAGTTTTGTTCCGACGGCGTTTTCAAGCTCTTTCGCATCTTCTTTCGCAAGAGAGACGATTTTTTCGGTCTCAACCGTATTATAAAGAACTTCGCACGGCTT
>CAYXMB010000069.1:0-7335 GCA_964466085.1 uncultured Ruminococcus sp. | reverse complement strand
TTCTCGAAGAAATAATGACCGATATCATGTTCGATATACCGACCGACAAAACAATAAGTCAAGTCACAATTACAAAAGAATGTGTCATCGACGGCGAGAAGCCGAAAATTATGCATAAATAACCGAGTGGATGCGAATACCGCTGCCTTTAGAATAACGGTGTTCACCTCCAATACATAACGTTTAAGAGCGTGCATATAGAAGCAGCCCCGAAATCGAAGATTTCGGGGCTGTAATTTTATCTGCGATGTAAATTATTCCGCCGGTGTAGTATCGGATACAACGTCACGGCGAGGCTGAGAATCGCTGACGTATTTGTAAACGACTTCATCCTGGCTGTAAACGGAAGTTACGCTCTGTCTGCCTGAGGACGAATCCTGACCGTTGATGTAAACTCTCCAATAGCTGTAATAACCGTTTGTTTCATCGGTTTCGTCGATCTCGACAATACCGTTAACGGCTTTGATGCTGTTTCCGTCGGCCGTAAGCTCATAACCTTTTTCGTAATCAAGGTAAATGAGTGCTTCTTCCGCCGCACGAAGTACTGTCGGCGGGTTGCTCTTTGTTCCCGTAACCGTTACGTTAACGTCACCGATTGTATTTCCGTCGCCGTCGATGAACATAACATGTACGTCGGCTTTAACTTTTGAACCGCAGGACGCAAAGCAAAGGCACATAAATACCGCAGCAAGCAAAAGCGATATTATTCTTGTTTTTTTCATTTAAAATTACCTCCGATTATCAAATAATCATTTCACTTAGAGTATATACCATTTTATCGAAAAAGTCAATGGTAAATCAATTATTATTCTCGCATCAAGTCGAAGTATCACTGTCTTCTTCGCCTTTTTTGACGTCATCCGTTTTTTTCGAATCGGATTTTTCATCGGTTTCGACTTTTTCGGTATATTTCGACGGATTTTCCCATCTGTCGTAATTCGTGTGAACGTTGCAATAACAGTTATACTGTTTTGCGGTATCGGTTATTCCCGAAAAATGCCCACCGAGCGCCGCATGATAATACGGCAGAGACGCCGAAGTCGACGGTTTTACGTTTGATGCCAATTCTTTACAGGTATACTGCGCATCGACAATGAATATCTGATATTCAAAATCACGGTCAACGTTAAGAAGTCCGACTTTTTTAACTTTATCTTTGGGACAATCGGGACCCGCAACAGCGCCTCCCGACGTACAGTAATCAACCATCGTATGAACGTTGCATTTTTCTGTGGGCTTTGTCGCCTCCGTAAAATAGCCTTCTTCCGCTCTGCTTCCTCTCGGATCACTGTAACAAGCTTCGGTCATAAGAAGTCCCGAATCCTTGCAATACGTACATTTTACAACGCCTTGAGAAGAATTGAAAGTCTTAAGTTCACTCTCGCCGTTTGACGCACTGTCGATATATTTCTGATGAAGCTTCGTCATGACTGTATCCCAAACAGTTACGGCGGGATTTCCGGCAAATTCGCTCAACGACTGATTCAAATCGTATCCGAACCACACACCGCCGACGTAGTAAGGAGTAAATCCGACAAACCATCTGTCGTAGTCCTCTTGCGTCGTACCTGTTTTTCCGGCACAGTCAACCGAATATTTCAAGCTCAAGCTTGATGCGGTACCGCTGTCAACGACTTCTTCGAGCATCTTCGTCATAATGGTTGCGGATTCCGACGTTATGGCGATTTCCTGCGAAATCGGGTTATCAAGGAGAACATTTCCTTTGCTGTCGGTAACTTTTGACCAAAGGCGTGATTTCGAAACGATTCCGTCATTGACGAAAATCGAATATGCGTTTGTTATTTCCTGAACCGTGAGTCCGTAAGAGAGCTGACCGAGTGCAAGAGGTGCGAGCGCTTTATCGGTTACAACTGTTCCCCAAGACGTTTCGTAAGAATCTATAAGGCTCGTTACGTTGAGCTTATCATACATAAATTCATAAGAAGTATCTATCGAAAGTCTTTCGAGGGTTTTCATGGCTACGGTGTTTTTCGACGTTCTTATGGCACTGTGAACCGTTGTGAGTCCGTCGTATCTTTGCGGTGCGTTTTTAGGATACGGCGTTGTTCCGTTAAAATATAACGGACTGTCGTCTATTGCCGTTCCGTAAGTTATAAGTCCTCTGTCCAAAGCGGGAGCATATACCGAAATAGGTTTAATCGACGATCCCGGAGGCCTTTTCGATTGCGTTGCCCTGTTCAGTATTCTGTTACCCGATTTTACGCCACGTCCGCCGACAAGCCCCAAAACGTCACCCGTGTATGGGTCGCATATTACCATTGAACTTTCCGGCTGTTCCGCAGTCACGGCATATGGGAAATACTCGGAATCGTTTTCGTAAACCGATTCCATAGTTTGCTGAACATCGTAATCCATACACGTATAAATCTGAAGCCCACCGTTGTAAATCATCATACTTGCGATGTATTCGGTATAACCGTATTCTTCCATCAAAGCATCTCTGACCGAATTGAAAACGGCATCGGTGTACCACGAGTTGACTTCTCTCTCGGCTTTATCGCCGTCGGTATCGGCAACGACATTGAGTTTTACGTCGTCGGCCGTTGCATCAAGATATTCGGCTTCGGTGATTTTACCGTATTGCCACATCATGTAAATAATATCGTTTCTTCTGAGGTGATTATCCTCCGCCTCGATTTCTTCGCCCGTTTCCTCGTCAATGACGTAAACTACGTCATGACGGAGAGGTTCGTATTTCGACGGATTTTTTACGATAGCGGCAAGAGAAGCACATTCCCGCAAATCAAGCTCACTGACGTCCTTGCCGAAATAGAAATTCGCCGCCGCCTGTACTCCGGTGCAATTGTTACCGAGAAAGACGATGTTTAGATACATTTCGAGAATTTCGGTTTTATCAAGCTGTTTTTCAAGATTCAAAGCCCTGAAAATTTCCTGAACTTTTCTTTGAATCGTCGGATCATCGTCATCTGTCAGGTTTTTGATAAGCTGTTGGGTTATCGTTGAACCGCCGAAATCACCGTCTCCGAAGAAAAATCCCATGACGGCACTGCCCGTTCGTATCCAATCTACCCCGTTGTGAGATTCAAACCTGTGGTCCTCAATCGATATAAAAGCATCTATGAGCTCTTGAGGAAACTGGTCGTATGACGCCCAAATACTGTTATCCGAACCGTACAAACGCTGATTTTCAAGCTCGACGGGTGTTCCGTTTCCGAGAATTCTGTCTTCTTCGGTTTCGTATTCGGTGTAATATATTCTCGTTGTCGTATCGGAACCTTCGGTTACAAGGAGTGAAGTATCGATTGTCGGGTCGACGTAATTCTTAATATACAGTGAAAAAACGGTCCCCACAATTATTCCCATAATCATTCCGATGAGAAGAATCGTGATCAGAATATCGAGAACAACGGCAAAAATTCTGTAGAAAATTTTACCTGCTATTCCGAGATAAGCAAGTATCTTTTCCTTTTTTTCACTATCGGAAGAATCCGGCGACGAGTCGTTTTTCGGCAAATTGAGTCTGCCGATTTTTTTGTTTTCAAAGATATTACTCTTTTCGCTCATATCGCACTTCCTTTCATATTACGGCAATTCGCACTTTTAAAATTCAAAATGCAAGTAGCTGTTCGGCTTTTTTGCATGCCGTATAATTTGGCACTTTGGGTTAAACTATTATAAATCAAATATATTAACAGGTGGTATCATGAATTTAAAAAACATTGTAGCTTTATTGCTTCTCTTCTCGGCAATATCGGCCGTTACTTTCTTCGCCGTCACGAAGTCCGGCAAAGATGCCGAAAGCGCTTTTGCTGCCGTAAAGGAAGAGTCTGCAAGGGAAGAATATTATACCGTGAAGAAAAACGGAGAAAAAATAGGTGTTTTTGACAGTGAAAATAAACCGTATCTTCAAATCGAAACCTATGTTTTCACATTACCCGAAGCCGACAGAACAATGCTTGAGGAGGGATTTGAAGTCCGAAACGGTGAAATCGTTCACGTAATCGAGGACTACACGGGCTGACTATTTGAGCACAACACAATCTTTTCCGAGAAAAATGTCGAGTGCCGATATCAAATCTTTTTCGGGAGAACACGAGAGTCCTTCTTCTCTATAGTATTTGCGCCTTTTATTGCTGTAAAACACAACTTCCGTGTTTCCGGGATATCTTTCGAGAAGAATTCGTGCGTTTCTGTAAGTCGGGGTTTCGACGTCATCGACTTTCAAATACAGAATACTTCCCTTTTTAGGTAATAAACTCTTGTCGGGCGTTTTATTCGCACCGTTTTCTTCAAGAGGCATGATTTTTTTCGCCAAAACGGAAATATCGTCATCCCTTACCGACACAGTACCCCAAACGGCGACGGCGCAGTCTTTAATCAGCATATGTCCCGATTTGGCATACAGATTAGGAAAAACAACCGTTTCGATTTCCGCACTTCCGTCATCAAGGGTCACAAAACACATGGAATCGCCTTTTTTTGTGTTTTTATTCGTTCTTGTACTGACGGTTCCCGCTATGACAAGGCTTTTCCCGTCGTAAAATTCGGGAGATGCCTCAACACCCTCACCCGTATCTTCCGAAAAAGCTTTTTTAACATCGCATATTTTGGAGCAATTCAGCCGTGACACATGCTCCGAATACCGCGAAATCAGCGAATCGCTCAGATAAAGCCCGATGCTTTCTTTTTCATACTTGAGCTTTTTCGATAAATCAAGTTCCGGCATATCCGGTATGCGAAACTCCGAAACGGTTAATTCGCCGTCATCGAAAAGTGACATAATATCAAGCTGACCTTTCAGTCCGCTGTTTGAGGACGCTTTATGCTCGCTGACTTTTTCACTCATTGCGAGAAGTGCGCTGCGCTTTATTCCGAGTGAGTCGAGTGCACCTGACTTGACAAGCATTTCGTACTGTCTGGAATTTAATTCCGACTGTTCGCATCTTCGCACGAAGTTGTCAAAAGAAGTGAATTTTCCGTTTTTTTCTCTTTCCGCGACTATAAATTCGGCAAGCGTTCTTCCCACGTTTAAAATTGCAAGAAGTCCGAAGCGAATTGCGTTGTTCTCGGTTTTAAATCCGAGTGAGCTGTAATTAATATCGGGCGGAAGGACTGAAATTCCGTTCTTTTTGAGCTCCGCCGTATATTCGTAAATTTTCGTCTGCGACGACGTTTCGGAAGTTATTAAAGCCGAATAATATTCTTTCAAATAATTGGCTTTCAAATATGCCGTTCTGTACGCTATAACGGCATATGCCGTTGCGTGGCTCTTATTAAAAGCGTATTGTGCAAAACCTTTTATATCGGAATAAATTTTTTCGGCGGCATCTTCGGATATTCCGTTTTTTTCGGCTCCTTCGATAAACCTTACTCTTTCACTTTCGATAACATCCGATTTTTTCTTTTTTATGGCTCTCCTGACGTTATCGGCTTTGCTGAAAGAATAGCCTCCGAGTTCACGGAATATTTTCGCCACCTGTTCTTGGTAAACAAGGCAACCGTACGTGCTGTCAAGCACTTTTGCAAGCTCCGGTGTCGGATATTTGATTTTGCTCCTATCCTTTTTGTTCTCCGCATACGCATCGATTGCGCCTGCCTTCATCGGTCCCGGTCTGTAAAGAGCGATGGCGGCTATAATATCGTCAAAGCTTTCCGGTTTTATCTGGACAAGCTTCGAGCGCATCCCGGCGGAATTGAGCTGAAAAACGCCTTCGGTATTGCCTTTGCAAATTAGCTTGTACGTCTTTGCATCGTCATAAGGAATTTTTTCTATGCTGAAATCGGGATTTTTCTCTTTTATTTGTTTTTCCGCATCGGAGATTACGGTTAAGTATCTTATACCGAGAAAATCGAATTTCAAAAGTCCGAGTTCGGCAACCGTGTCCATGTCGAACTGAGTCAGCACGTTACCGCTGTTAACCGCAAGCGGAACGTGATTGAAAACCGGTTTATCCGTAATTACAACGCCTGCCGCATGTGTCGATGCATGTCTCGGCATACCCTCAAGTGCCATTGAAGTGTCGATGAGCGTATGAATGTCGCTTTCGCTTTCGTAAAGCTCACGGAGCTCTTTCTTTTCGAGTGCCGACGAAAGGGTTATATTATGTTCCTGCGGAATCATTTTTGCGATTTTATCGACTTTCGCATAAGGCATTCCGTAAACCCTTCCGACGTCACGGACAACTGCCCGTGCCGACATTGTACCGAAAGTGATTATTTGCGAGACGTGGTCGTCACCGTATTTTTCTTTTACGTAATTTATGACTTCTTCACGCCTGTTATCGGCAAAATCGATATCGAAGTCGGGCATACTTACCCTATCGACGTTCAAAAAGCTTTCGAAAGAAAGGTCGTAGTACAGCGAATCGATATCGGTTATACCGATGAGAAAAGCAACGAGACTTCCCGCACCGGAACCTCTGCCCGGTCCCACCGTGATTCCCATGCTTTTCGCTTTGTTTACAAAGTCTCTGACAATGAGAAAATATTCGCTGTAGCCCATTCGGTCAATCACCGAAAGTTCGCTCTCCGTCCTTGATTTATAATCGGATTCGCAAAATTTTCCGTCAAAGCGAATAAGTCCGTCGCAAAATCTTTTATTCAGCCCGCAGAAAGCGAGCTCTTTCAAGTATTCACTGCCGCTTTTGCCGTCGGGACAAACGTAATGCGGTAAATACGTATTTGTAAAATCGAAGTCGAAATTGCACTTATCGGCAATCAAAGCGGAATTTTCAACGGCATTTTTATATTTTGAAAAAAGCCGTGACATTTCGCTTTCGCTTTTAAAATAATATTCATCGGTTTCAAAACCGATGGGCCTGCCGTCCGAAATCACATTGTTCGTTTGGATACAGAGCAAAACTGCCTGACTTGCGGCGTCTTTTTCCTCAATATAATGAACGTCGTTGGTTGCAACCATCGGTATTCCCGTTTTTTCGGAAATTTTCGCAATACCTTCGAGAACCTTGATTTGTTCATTTAAACCGTGATTTTGAATTTCAAGATAAAAATTCCCTTTGCCGAATATTTTTTCGAATTTAAGAGCATATTCTTCGGCAAGTTCAGCGTTTTCCGATAAAATCGCACGTGGGATAAGCCCCGCAAGGCATCCCGAAAGTGCAATCAACCCGTCGGAATGGTTTTCCAAAAGTTCAAAGTCAATCCTCGGCTTTGAGTAAAATCCTTCGGTAAAGGCTTTCGACACCATATAAATCAGGTTTTCATAACCTTTTTTATTCTTTACAAGCAATACAAGATGGGTATTGGCTCCGCTTTCACGGTTTTTGTCAAACCGAGAACCGGGTGTAAAATAAACTTCACATCCGATAATCGGTTTAATTCCTTCGGCAATAC
>CAYXMB010000068.1:0-7384 GCA_964466085.1 uncultured Ruminococcus sp. | reverse complement strand
ATTCGATTTTTCCTTTGAAATAGTCAATCCCGTAATAACCGTAAACGTTGTACAACGTATCCGTTCCGAGCGGTGTCGTCACACTCATATTGGGAGGAATCGGAGTAAATGCGAATTCCCCGTATTCTTTGCTGCACGTCACAAGGCAAATGTTTCTGACGCCCGTCACTTTGAAATCTTCTTCGAGATATCCGACTTCCTTGCTTTTTTCATCGATATCGTCGGCACTGTTGGCGTACTTGTAAACACTCGGCCTATAGTCGCTGCACACGAGCAACATGGTATAAGTTTCACCGTCAAGTGCGGCAAGAGCGTTGGATTCCGCATCGACACCCTCAGCGGAATTCTGTTCTCCCGTCGAGGAGTTAAGTATTTCCGACAACTCGTCGGTATTTCTGTCAAACACCCCTAAAAGAATATCTTTAAGGGCACCGGTCACAAATACCGCAACAATACCTATAACGAGCACGGAAACGGCAAAAGTTACGGCAAAGTTTTTAAATCCCTTCATACACTTCTTCCTTTCGGTACGTTTCTCCGTTTTGGAATACGTCAGTTTACCGTCGCAACCACGTCCGTAATTTTTACGGTAACGGTCACGTTTTTGGTGTGGAGCTCCGTTTCGAAATTCGGGGAAAGATAGGTCTTTCCGTTGGCGAGAAAGCCGCATGCGACCTCACGCCCCTTTACGAACATCGTTCCTTTAACGTCGACAAGACTTGTTTCGCCGTTATCCGACGCCGAATACGACTGAACGTATTTTCCGTCTTTGTCTTCTGCGAAAATAACCGCCGGCGTTACCGTGACACCCTCTTTAACGGTACCTATAAGCACTCCGCCCTCGCCGTAAAGGTTTTCGCCTTCGGCAATATAAGAGCCGACCGTGCCCGAAACTCCCGTTATTTCGAAAGAAACGGTATATTCGCCGTTTTCCTTTCCGACGTCCGATATAGCGCCTCCGTCGCCGACGTAAGCTCTCACAATCACTCCCGCCACACACAGAAGCAAGAGGAGCACCGCAAATATGTCAAGTGCGGAAATCTTTCTTTTTGAATTACTATTCATAACAGCTCCGTATAATATTTTATGGTCTGCCCGACTTCGATTTGTTTTCTTCTTTCGAAATTTCTTTTTCGATTTCTTCTTTTTTTATAGGGGTATAACCGTGATCGGTAAGCCCCGAAAGCACTCTTGTGCTTGTTTTTTTCATTATAAGATAGTTCAAAGCGAACACTACGATTGCGCACACGGCTACAATCGCCGATTTAAGCCATTTTCCGCTGCTGAACATATCCTCCGTGAAAGTTATCGCAACAAGACCTAAAATTCCGCAAACGGAATAAAGTATTCTGACCGCTTCTTTTTGGGTGAATCCCATATCGACAAGTTTATGGTGAAGGTGCTTTCTGTCGGCGGAAAACGGGCTTTCGCCGTTTCTTATTCTCCTGAAGACGGCGAATACCGTATCGGCAAGCGGCAAAGCGAAAATCATAAAAGGCGCAATGAACGAGAGCACCGCATGAAGTTTAAACACGCCCTGAACCGAAATTACGGCAAGTGCATATCCCAAAAACTGCGATCCGGTATCTCCCATAAAAATTCTTGCGGGATTTGTGTTGAAAGGCAAGAATCCTATACATGAAGCGGCAAGGAGCGCCGTGAGGAGCGCCGAAGTGTAATCTCCGTGAATCAGAACGACACCGAAAATCGACAGTGAAATAATCGCCGACACACCGCAGGCAAGCCCGTCAAGCCCGTCAAGTAAATTGATGGCATTTGTCAGTCCGACAATCCAAAGAACGGTTATCGGAACACTGAAAGGGCCGAATTCGACAAGCCTTCCGAAAAGGGTAATATGATCGATAACAACTCCGAAATATACGGCCGTAAATGCCGCAGCAACCTGCGCCGCAAGTTTTACCAAAGGTTTTAAATTGTAAATATCGTCGAAAACTCCGAGTACCGTCATGATAAGTCCGCCGATAAGAACAGCCGCAAGCGATTTATCGATTTTGGTGAAAACAAGCGAACTTACGGCAAATCCGCAAAAGATTGCAAGTCCTCCGATTCGGGGTGTCGGTTTCATATGCACCCGACGCTCGTCCGTCGGCACATCGATTGCACCTACGATATAGGCAAATACTCTGACCGGTGGAGTCAGAGAATAGCTCAAAAGTCCGGCACAAAGCACGGCACTGAGCCAATATACAATATTAGTTACAATTGATTCGTTCATAAATCCAATCTCCGTTTACACATTATGGAAAATCAACCCGTAACTTCGATGCCGATGCATTCGACGTCACAGTAGAGTTTCGGAAGCATTACGCCGAATTTTTCGCCGACACGAACCGATACACCTCCGACAAGATATCCGTCGTCGTATACCGTTGCGGATGCCTCCACAGTTATATACAGTACTTTTTTTCCGACAATTTCGCTCACAACCGGAGTCCCGTCGGACGAAGTCCCGGTATAAGTTGCGCCTCTTGCGTCGCAAGCGGTCACGTATCCGATTTCTTTACCGCTTGAATAGTCGAATACGACATCCCCAATCGCAACATTATCCGTCATTTCCTCCGAGAGCATATCGGTGCGAATGACGTATTGAATCTGTGCATTCTTGTTTTGCACTTCGCTTTTATCGTCGACTATAAAAATTTTGACGAGAATCGCCGCCGTCGCGAGAATCGCAACTATAATCAAAACGTCGATAAAATTAAATCTGTGCTTCGTTTTTTCCATTTTGACTACCTTTCGGGAAGTTATTTTAAACAGAGCATTACATCCCTATCCTATTTCTATATCGGTTTGCGAAAACGTTGCGGGGTTTATTCCTCCGTTATAAGAAGTTTCGATATCGTTTATGTCTCTGCGTGTCGTTCTGACGTATGCCGCACATATTCCCGCCACAGTCCAAAAAGCGAGAAAAGTTTTTCCGTCGTCGAAAATACCGTTACTCAAAGCGCAAATCAAAAGCGACAGCACCGAGCAAAACGGCGCCGCTATTCCGATTTTACGTGAAATGCAGTACTGCGACAAAGTGAGCGCTTGGTTCACGCTCCCTTTTTTCGAGCTTTTGTAAGTACCGAGACTGTCGGGCGTATTTATTCTGACATCGCAACTTACAAGTGCGGGACTTTTCTTGGAATTTTCGATTTTCCCGATAACTTTAAACGATGAACATACAAAAAGGATAATGAAAGCCGTAAAAATCGCAAGTCCGACAGCTCCCGTTTCGGTAAGGATATTCCCGTATGTGTTTTGAACGGCACCGTCTGCCGAAGCACCGATTCCGATGCCGACTATCAGCCTTTCGGATAACCGTAAAACCGTTTCTTTAACCGAACGAATATATGACGCACCCGCAAGCTCCGCACCGAACGTGAAATACGAAGACACCTTTTCGAACAAATTCGGAAACACAAAAGAAACCGTCGGCAAGGCTATTGCCGCAAAAATCGGAATGAATATCGCTTTTTCGGAATAAACAAGCATGAGAACGAGCAACGACACCGCAACCGCAATAACGGTTCCTGAAAGATTTTCTTTGATAATGCAAATCAAAATAAGCAAAACCGAAACAAACGAATGAAATTTACCGGCTTTTACCGAAGGGCTCATCAAAAGCGATACCGACATGGGAAGTGCCGCAGCGCAAAGCAGAGCCGCACCGCTGCCGTCTCCGCCGAGTGATGCCGACAAAACGGAAAGCGGAAGCATATCGGCAACAGCTCCCGATATTCCTCCGAATGCGGCGTCGGCAAACGTTGCCAGAAGATATATACCCGACAGAGCCGAAACGCCGAAAACGAATGCGCAACTCGCTCTTTCAAGCCACAGCCTGTTTTTCATAAGATTTACGGTAAGAAAATAAGGTATGAGCATTATAGCGAGAAAGGCGGAACGGCCTCCGGCATCGAAAGCCGAGCTCCCGACAAAACCGAGCGCTACGGTAACAAAAACCGCCGCTACCGAAATATCAAGCATTTCAAAACTTATAAATCTTTTCCTTATTATCAGTTTCAGCGCAAATGCGAGAGTGCATATCGCAATGCACACAACCGTAGCGGTACCGTCGGCGAAAGGAATTAAGAATGCCGTCGCCACAACGCCGAATTCGGGCTTCAAAAGCACTGTCCATACGAATATCGCCGCCGCAAGCAGGAAAATCACCTTTGAAGGGGACGTAACCATAGCAAGGAGCGAAGCGAGAACACCCGCCGCAAACCCGAAGTTTGCCCTGCCCGTCTCGCCGCTTCTGCTTATACTTACCGTATGCAATCCGACAACGTTTTTCAAAGTCCGTCCGAAGGACGAATTGCACAGAGCGGATGAAAGTGTTTCCGTACTCAGAAGAAGCGGAATCGAAAGAAGCGTCAGGGAAAGTCCGAAGAAAACATCGAGCACTTCCCTTTTTTCGGTCATAAAGAAATTTTCAAGAAGATAATATGCAAAAACGTAAATTCCGAACGTTGCGAAAAACGCTCCGAACACTTTGAGCCTCAGCGTCAGGATTTTATCCGTCGCTTTACGGAAGAAAGATATCAGGAAAGAATCGGCAACACCTTTGGAAAAGTTGCGGGATAATCCGTAAAACACTTTTCCGATAAACGTTCTCTTTCCCGTTCTTTCGGCTCTGCGCTCCGACGTATCGCTCTCATTGTATGACGTCAGCACTTTCGCCGCAAAGCTGTGTTTCATTTCTTTCCGAACGAATTCGGCAAGTCTGTCGATCAGTCCTTTTTTGCGCTTATTTAAGACATTTTCGCCGTCGGTAAGTGTTTTTGCACCTACGGCTTTCATCGTTGAAGTAACGGAGTTCAACGCATCGTCGTAACTTTGCCCGTCGATAAATTCGCCGTCGGAGATTTCGGCATCGCCGTGAAATTTTTCCTTCGGTGAATATTCGCTCCGATTTTTACCGTTGCTTTTTTTCAACGCCGTATCTCCTTTCTCGCTCATCAACGAAAATATTCATAATATTATACTATAGGAATCGCAAAAATACAAGCTTTTTTTGAAATTATATATTTTTCGGTCAAAATGCACCGTATCACGTCCGGCACAACCGATTTTCGGCAAAAAAGCAAAAAAGTTCTTTCTGCATTATTTTTCCGAAGTAATTGTTTTTTCGGTCGCCGTCTGCTAAAATAACAGAAAGAGAAAAAATTTCGCAAAACGTCCTCAAAGGAGCGCAAAATGATTTTATGCTTTCAAGATAAACTTAAAATAAAGAATGAATTCATAACTCTTGAAATCGGTGCCGATAACGGACTTATAACCTCGCTTCACCCGTCCTTCGACAAAACGAACCTTGCCGACAAATGCGGGCTCGGCGCCGCACGTTATACTTTGAAATCGGAAAGCATCGAAACCGACAGACCTTTCACCGCCTATGCCGATAAATTCGCAAAATACGACAAAATTTATGCCCGATCCGAAAAAGTCGTATGTGAGGACACAAAACTTCGGGTCAAAACCGAATTCTCGCTTGAAAACAATGTCCTCATGATAAAATCTTCAACCGAAAACGACAACATTTCCCGTCTCGGCATTGACTTAAACTTCAATTTTCTCGGCAAAAAGAACGGCACATGCGAAGGTCAGCTTCTGCCGACGTCACCGTATTCATCGGACTTTATCAATGCGACATACTGTATTATGCCGATTATCGGAAAAGGCTTTTGCACCGTTATATCGAAATCTCCCGGAGTGAAATGGAAAAACGACTATTCTCCGTATTCTTTCGGGCATTACATAAACGGATTTCAGTTCTTATACAAGCCTTGTGCCGAAAATCTCGACGTCGCCGTTTTCTTCGCAAAAACCGAAAAAGAATGTTTCGAAAAAATATCGGGTTTTTATTCCGCCCCTATAATTTTGCCGCGTATCACGGGTACTTTCGCAAACAGACTTTGCGTCGATATTATCGGCAAATGCGAAAAAATCGAAGTTTGCGCCGAAGAAAAAAGGGCAACGGTTTCGGCACGTGACGGCAAAGCGGAAATCGAAGCCCTTTGTTACGGCAGACACAGGCTGATGCCTTATTTCGGTGATGTTGTCGGGCCTGAATGCGAAGTGTGGTTCGGCAAAGATGTCAAGGAACTTTTCGAAAAAAGTTGCGATTCGACAGAAAAGCCCTATCACGGCGACAACAACCTGTGCGAAGGCGGCATCTGGCTGTATTCTCTTCTCTGCTTCATGAATTACACGGGAAATTTAAAATATCTCGGCAAAGTCAAATCCGAACTTGAATCCGTTATGGGAGAAAACGGCGAAAAAACTCCGAGAAAAACGATTCTCCCTTACGCATCCGACGGTTACCCCGCCTACCATATTTGTAAATCGAAAAGGGTGCAGGAGCAGTTTTCCGGCATATCGATTCTTTGCGAAGCATACAAACTCACAAAAGATAAAAAATACCTCGATTTCGCCGTAAATTCGGCAAAAACGGATATCGAAACTTACTTACGTGACGACGGCGCAATTTTCCCCGAATCCGATTACACTACGGTTTGCGCACCTATTATTCCCATAATCGACCTTGCACTGATAATGAAATCGGAAGGATGCGACGAAGACTACGCCTATTTTGCAAAGGCATCGTCGAAAATCGCCGCTTACCTTGTGAAAAGAGGAATGAATTTTCCGACTGAAGGAATAGAGAGTCCTCTGAACGACGAGGAAACCGAAGAAGGCTCCGTTTCGTGCACCGCTCTTTCCGTTCTATATTATTGCCGTTATATCGAAAAGCGTGACGATTATATTGACTTCGCAAAAAAAATTTTGGATTTTCACGAAAATTTCGTGTGCAAAACCCCCGACGTAAAGCTTTACCGCTCCACGATGAGATGGTGGGAGACGATATGGGAGGGCGACGGTACCGGCCCTTCCGTGTGTGCGGGGCACGCATGGAGTATCTGGCGTGCGGAAGCCGACTATCACATGGGTATTTTAACGGGTGAACGTGATTATCTCGTGAAATCACTGTGTGGATTTATGACGAATTTTTCGAAAATAACGGAAGACGGGCATTCTTTCGCATGTTATCAGCCCGATTTTTATCCCGGCGGCGGCGACTGCGAAATAAGAAAAAGTCTTCTGCACCTTTCAAATGAGGATATCCCCAAAAAATATACTTTCGGTAAGGGCTACCCGAATCACTTCGACAACTCCCTTTCCCGCTACGTTTGGGTCAGGGCGTGCGCCACGTGGCTGAAAGACGGTTTTTCGGCCCTTTGAGACGGCAATATCCGAAAAACCTCAAAAACCGCGATTCTTTTTTTACTGCTGTCTGTTAAAATTATTGCAATTGCGAAGCGTTATGTCATCGGTAAATACACCGAAGACGACATTGTATTCGCAAATACGGATATTGACG
>CAYXMB010000067.1:0-7388 GCA_964466085.1 uncultured Ruminococcus sp. | reverse complement strand
GCACATTAAACTTATAAACAGAAAATCCGATTAAGCAAAAACAAAATGGAACTGAAAGACACCTTAAAAAGAAGCATAGTTATTATTGTAACAGCGGCCCTGTCCGTTGTTATCGGTATAATTTTTCAAACCGTATCGACTTCAATCGATAAAAAAGAAAATCCTCTTCGTTTCGAAGAATTCGTTGAAAAATATTCGAATGAATATGCGGTACCGGAATACGTTATATATGCGGTAATCAAAAACAGCAGTGATTTCGACAGCAGTATACTTTCCGACGACGGAAAAATCGGGCTTATGCAAGTTTCGCCCGAAATACTCGAAAAGTACAAAGGTACGCTTCATGATAATTACGACAGCGGTATGCTGTACGACCCCGAAACGAATATCAAATACGGAACTTATTATCTTTCAAGACTTTATGTCGATCTCGGTACGTGGGAAAGCGTATACGCTTCACTGTACATAGGAGAGGAAACCGTGGAAGAGTGGCTGTGCGATACCGATATCTCCGATATTTCGGAAAACGTAAAGACGAAACTTCGGGATATTCCCGACAAACAGACCGCAAAATATGTTAAGCGCATGTCGGAAACGTCCGATATTTATAAAAAACTTTATTTTAATGACTGAGAGGAAATTATGGAAAACAGAAACGCAAAAGAACTTTCGGAAAAGCTTATTTACAGAAAAAAATCCGCTTTTGAAAAATACGGTGAAGACGAGAGAGAAAGCGCTCTCGAATATGCGAAAGATTACGTTGAATTTCTCAACAATTCAAAGACGGAGCGAGATGCCGTTGCATATTCCGTTTCACTTCTCGAAAAGCACGATTTCAAGCCTTATACTTTCGGTATGCAGGTTTATCAGGGTGACAGGTTTTACGTCGTTAACAGAAACAAAAGCCTGATAGCTTTCGTTATCGGCTCCAAAGGGGTTACCGACGGTTTCAGAATTTTGGCGTCGCACATCGACTCGCCGAGACTTGATTTGAAACAGCACCCCGTTTTTGAAGAAGGCGGAATTTCATATTTCAAAACTCATTACTACGGCGGACTTCGCAAATATCAGTGGACGACAATTCCCCTTGCTCTTCACGGTGTAATATGCTTAAACGACGGAACGTCGGTTAACGTTTGCATCGGGGAAAACGAAGACGATCCCGTATTCTGCATTACCGACCTTTTGCCTCATCTCGGAAAAGAACAGGGCGAAAAGAAACTCAAAGATGCATTTGCAGGTGAAGGGCTTAACGCCGTTACGTGTGCTTCTCCGTTTACCGTTGACGGTGTTCCCGAAGAAATCGACAACTCGGTAAAACTAAATCTTCTCGGAATTTTAAACGAGAAATACGGTATTACGGAAGAAGATTTCACAAGCGCCGAACTCTGTTTTGTTCCTGCGGGAAAAGCACGTGACGTAGGTTTCGACCGTACGCTTATCGGAGCTTACGGTCATGACGATAAAGTCTGCGCTTATCCTTCCCTGACCGCAATGCTCGACAATCTCGACGGAGAAAATTCCGTAATTTGCGTGCTTGCCGACAAAGAAGAAACCGGAAGTGACGGACCTACGGGTATGCAGGGCAGACTTATGGTTGATATTATCAACAGTGTTTCGGCATCTTTCGGAGAAGACGGAGCCGCTGTCAGAGCACGTTCACGTTGCCTTTCGGCCGACGTTTCAAGCGCATATGACCCCAACTATCCCGAAGTTTTCGAAAAAAATAATGCGGCATTGATTTCTCACGGCGTTGCGATTTCGAAATATACCGGTTCGGGCGGAAAGTACAGCACCAACGATTCACCCGCAGAATATATGGGAAAAATCAGAGCGCTTCTCGATAAATACAACGTTTTGTGGCAAACTGCGGAACTCGGGAAAATAGATGCGGGCGGAGGCGGAACCGTTGCGAAATATATTTCCAAATTCAATATCGATACAATTGATATAGGTGTTCCCGTTTTATCGATGCATGCTCCGTTCGAAATGATTTCGAAATTCGATCTTTACAGCGCACATAAAGCTTTTTCGGCATTTTGTGAGGACTGATTAATGATAGACAGACTCAAGAAGGCCGACGAGCGTTTTTCGGGACTTGAAATTGAACTTGCAAAGCCCGAAGTGATTTCCGATATTGAGCTTTACAAAAAGCTCATGAAAGAATACAAAAAACTTTCTCCGCTTATAGCGGTTTACCGTGCATACAGAAAAACGGAAGCCGACGGGGAGGAGGCAGCACTTCTTATGGAGACGGAGAACGACTCCGAAATGAAGGCGTTTGCACAACAGGAATATTACGATTGCAAAAAAAAGCTTTCGGAACTTGAAAACGAACTGAAAATCCTGCTTTTGCCGAGTGACCCCAACGATGATAAAAACGTTGTTGTCGAAATAAGAGCCGGTGCGGGAGGCGAAGAAGCGGCTTTGTTTGCCGGAGTGCTTTACAGAATGTACAACATGTACGCCGAAGGCAAAGGCTTTAAATGCGAGCTTGTCAGCTGTAACGAGACGGGACTCGGCGGATTCAGAGAGATAACTTTTACGGTTTCCGGAGAGGGAGCTTATTCCCGATACAAATACGAAAGCGGCGTTCACAGAGTTCAAAGGGTTCCCGTAACGGAATCGTCGGGCAGAATACAGACCTCGACGGCCACTGTTGCGGTACTTCCCGAAGTCGAAGAGGTTGAAGTTGAAATTAACAATTCCGATTTGTTTATCGAAACTATCAAAAGCAGCGGTGCGGGCGGCCAGCATATTAACAAGACCGAGTCCGCAATACGTCTGATACATAAGCCGACGGGAATTACAATCGAATGTCAGGACGAAAGAAGTCAGTACAAGAACAAAGATAAGGCAATGAAACTTTTGCGTGCCAAACTTTACGATATGAAGCAAAGAGAGCAAAACGATAAGATTGCTTCAGAAAGAAGAAGTCAGGTGGGCACGGGCGACAGAAGCGAGCGAATAAGAACTTACAACTATCCGCAAGGGAGAATTACCGACCACAGGATAGGCTACACCGTTCATTCACTTGACAGCTTCCTGAACGGTGATATCGACGGCGTAATCGATGCGCTTGCAACGGCAGATAATGCCGAAAAACTCAAAGGAAGCGAACAATAACTATTTCAAGGAGTAAATTAAATGACAGAAACCCGATATTTTTCGGCTGAGGGTGATATTTCGGTTTATCGGGAATGCGGAAGAATAATCAGAAAAGGCGGCCTTGTGGCGTTTCCGACGGAAACTGTGTACGGGCTTGGCGTGAACGCTCTCGATAAAGATGCGATTCCGAAAGTTTTCAAGGCGAAAGGACGCCCGTCCGACAATCCTCTGATAGTTCACGTAGCATACCCCGACGAAGCGGAAAAAATCGCTCGGATAAATTCGACTTATAAAAGACTTGCCGAAAGATTTATGCCGGGACCGCTGACCGTGATACTTCCGAAAAAGGAAATCGTACCGGCGGAAGTCACCGGAGGACTTGACACGGTCGGGGTAAGATGTCCGTCGGATCTTTCGGCGCATAAACTTATTTGCGAAGCGAAAGTACCTATAGCGGCTCCTTCGGCGAATTTGTCGGGAGCCCCCTCTCCGACTGCCGCTAAACACGTAATTCGCGATATGGACGGAAGAATCGATGCCGCACTTCTTTCGGGAGAATGCGCCGTCGGGCTTGAATCCACCGTAATCGCATTGAAAAACGACGGTGCCGTTATTTTGCGACCCGGTGCCGTAACGAGAGAAGAGCTTCTTGAGGAGCTCTCTTTTGTCGAAATATCTCCCGCCGTAACAGACCCGACAATGGCGGGAGACACTCCCGCATCACCCGGTATGAAGTACAAGCATTATTCGCCGAAATGCGATTTTATTCTGCTTGACTGCAATTCCGAAAAATTCGCCGAATTTGCCGAAAATCAGGAAGGGCGCATTGCGGTAGTTTGCGGCAAAGAGGAAGTTTACCGTTTTAAGCGTTGCGAAACGTATATTTACGGCAAAACGGACGATTATAAAGCTCTTTCGTTTTCTCTTTTCGCTTTTTTCAGGAAAGCGGATGACATGGGAATTGAAAAATTATACGCACGTCTGCCCGAAAAAAACGGCTACGGGCTTGCTCTCTATAACAGAATGATAAGAGCGGCGGCAAACAGAATTTTAAAAGTATAACGGAGTAATCATGACAAGAAAGAAAAAAGTCGAAGAAGATGTTATCCGATACGAACCGGAACCTTATAACCAGCCCATAACGGAAACTATAGTCAATAACTACATGCCTTACGTCATGAGCGTTATTATTTCCCGAGCCATACCCGAAATCGACGGCTTTAAACCATCACACAGAAAAAACCTTTACACAATGTATAAGATGGGGCTTATGAGCGGGCAAAGAGCAAAAAGCTCCAAAATCGTCGGTCAAACGATGACTTTAAATCCTCACGGAGATGCATCGATTTACGAAACTATGGTGCGCTTGACGAGAGGAAACGAGGCGCTTCTTCATCCTTTCATAGATTCGAAAGGTTCGTTCGGCAAGCAATACAGCCGTGATATGGCGTATGCTGCTTCCCGTTACACGGAAGCGAAGCTCGATCCGTTTTGCGAGCTCCTGTTTAACGGCATAGATAAAAATGCGGTTGATTTCATGCCGAACTTCGACAATTCCACAACGGAACCCGTTCTTCTTCCGACCGCATTTCCGAATATTCTCGTATCTCCCAATATGGGTATTGCAGTCGGTATGGCATCGAATATATGCTCCTTTAACCTTGCCGAAGTATGCGAAGGTGCGGCAACTCTTCTCAGAAATCCGAAAACGACAACCGAAAAGCTGATGAGTATTATAAAAGCTCCCGATTTCTCCGGCGGTGCGTATTTGATTTACGACAAAGAACAGATGATCCGTGTTTTCGAAACGGGGAAGGGCTCGTTTAAGTTGCGGGCAAGATACAGTTTTGACAAGAATAACTCGTGCATAGATATCCTTCAAATCCCGTATTCGACGTCGATTGAGCAAATTATAAAGAAGATAACCGACTTGATGAAAGACGGAAAACTTAAGGAAATAACCGATGTCCGTGACGAAATCGATCTTTCGGGATTCAGGCTCACCCTTGACGTAAAGAGAGGGACCGACCCCGATGCTTTAATGAAAAAACTTTATAAGCTTACGCCTCTCGAAGATGATTTCGGGTGCAATTTCAATGTACTTATCGGAAAAACTCCCAAGCAACTCGGAGTTGCCGATATATTAAAATACTGGATTGATTTCAGACTTTCCTGCGTTGAAAGAGAGCTTAAGTTTGACCTTGCAAAGAAGAAAGATAAACTCCATCTTCTCACAGGACTCGGAAAAATTCTTCTTGATATCGATAAGGCAATAAAAATAGTAAGAGAGACAAAAAAAGAAAGCGACGTTGTGCCCCGTCTCATGGAGGCTTTTTCGCTTGACGAAATACAGGCTGAATATATAGCCGACATCAAACTCCGTCACTTGAACCGTGAATATATAATCAACAGAATAAACGAGATTAAAGAACTTCAGGAACAGATAGCGTCTCTTGAAGAGCTTCTCGGTGACGAAATAAAGATGCGCTCTTACGTTGCGAGACAGCTTTTGGATATAAAGAAAAAATACGGCGCTCCCCGCAAAACTCAAATTCTTTACGTTGAAGATTTGGATCTTGAACCCGATGTTGAGGAAGTCGACAATTACAATTGCAGAGTGGTTTTCACGAAGAACGGTTATTTCAAAAAGATAACTTTCCTTTCGCTCAGAGGCAACGACGAGCAAAAACTGAAGGAAGGTGACGAAATCGTTTATACGGCGGATACCGAAAACGCAAAAGAAATCATGGTATTTTCCGATAAGTGCAGAGTATACAAAGCGAAACTTGCGGATTTCGACGATGTTAAAGCTTCGTCTTTCGGTGAATTTTTGGCGCCGAAACTCGGCTTTGATCCGGATGAAAAACCCGTTTCGGTAAAAGTAATTCCCGATAACGTCGATGGACATAATATTATCTTTATTTTCGAAAACGGCAAAGCCGTCAGAATTCCCGTTTCATCTTACGAAACAAAAGCAACGAGAAGAAGATTGACCGGCGCCTACAGTGCCGCATCTCCCATTGTCGCCGCTTTGTATGAAGAAGGCGAAGCGTACGATATATATATGGAAAACGATGCGGGTAAAGCAATTTGCGTAAAATCTTCGCTTATACCCGTCAAGACAACGAGAACATCGTGCGGTGTGACAGTTTTTCAGCTGAAAAAAGGAGCAAAAGTTTCTCTTGCGGCAGGACCCGACAGGATGTCTTCATTTCCGTTTGCATCGAAATGTCGCAAATTAAAAATTCCCGCAAGCGGAGTTACGATAACAAAATAAAATACGGAGTTTGCAATGAACAATAAACTTTTTGTAAGAATTTTCTGCCTTATTCTCGCTTTTCTGATGGTCGGCGGTTGTGCCGTAAGCCTGATTTACATTTTGGCGGCTACTGTCTGAAAAGTTACAAAATGTACGTATCGGCATATAATGTTACAGTACAGCTTATAATCTCGGTGGAAAAGTGCGTATGAAAAATCCAAATAAATTTCGGGGAACGCTTATTTCGGTGTATCTCGGATATGTAACCCAATCCATTGTTGTCAATCTTGCATCGCTTTTCTTCGTTATTTTCAGAACACAATACGGAATAACGTATGAATTTTTGGCAACTTTGATTCTTCTGACCTTTTTAATCCAACTTTTGGTTGATTTGTTTTCGATTAAATTCGTTTCCTCTCTCGGATTTCGAAAGTGTGCCGTACTGTCGCAACTGTTTTCGTTTGTCGGACTTGTATGTCTCGGCGTATCGGTGCCTCTTTTCGACAATTCGAAAGCGGCCATTGTAATTTCGGTTTTGATTTATTCGATCGGCGGCGGGCTTATCGAAGTCGTGGTAAGTCCCATGATAGATGCTCTTCCGTCCGAATCGAAAGATTCGTCAATGAGTCTGCTTCATTCGTTTTATTCATGGGGGCAAGTGTTCGTAATTATCGTTACAACGGCTCTTTTGAAAATTTTCGGGCATTCGGTATGGTATTTTATACCATTGATATGGTCGGTGCTTCCGCTTGTCAATACGTTTAACTTCGCACGTGTGCCTATAATCGAACCGGAACTCGAAAAACCCGCTAAAATAACGAAAAACCTCATCAAAAACAAAACTTTTATTTTGCTTTTCGTTATGATGATTTGTTCGGGTGCGGCCGAGCAGGTAATAGCGCAGTGGGCCTCTCTTTTTTGCGAAAACGGTCTCGGCGTCGGCAAAGTGGTAGGCGACCTTCTCGGTCCTTGCATGTTTGCGGCATGTATGGGTATCGGAAGAACGTTTTACGGCATAAAA
>CAYXMB010000066.1:0-7427 GCA_964466085.1 uncultured Ruminococcus sp. | reverse complement strand
ACCCGAAGAAAGCATGCAAATTCAGTCGCATCTCGGTTCAACAATAGCGATGGCTTTCGACGAGTGCATCGAAAATCCCGCCGAATACAATTATACGAAAAACTCGTGTCTTCGCACCGTCCGTTGGCTCGAAAGGTGCAAAACGGAGCTTCAAAGGCTTTCGACTCTTGAGGAAACGGTAAATAAAGAGCAAATGCTTTTCGGAATAAATCAGGGAAGCACTTACGAAGATTTGAGAATCGATCACATGAAAAGGATTGCGGAGCTTGACCTTGCGGGATATGCGATAGGCGGACTTGCCGTAGGTGAGGAAGCGGACGAGATGTACCGCATTATAGAAGCGGTTGAGCCGTATATGCCCGCCGATAAGCCGAGATATCTCATGGGTGTCGGCACGCCTCAGAACATTTTGGAGGCGGTATGGAGAGGCGTTGATTTCTTCGACTGCGTAATGCCGTCGAGAAACGCAAGACACGGCAACGTATTCACATGGCACGGAAAAATGAATATCATGAACGAGAAATACGCAAAGGACCCACGTCCCATCGACGAGGGCTGCTCGTGCCCTGCATGCCGTCATTTTTCACGTTCTTATATCCGTCATCTCATAAAGGCGAAGGAGGCTCTCGGTATGCGCCTTGCCGTAATTCACAACCTTTATTTTTACAACGATTTAATGCAAAAAATCAGAGATGCGCTTGACGGCGGTTATTTCGAAAGCTTTTATAACAAGTATCACGATTTTCTCGCGGAGAGAAGCACAAACTGATTTTTCCGTCATAAATATAAGCCCTTCGGCATATTCTTGAACAAAAAGAGTGTCGGAGGGTATTTTTATGAGCGACAGTATATACGGCGATATTGCAAAGAGAACGGGAGGCGGCATCTACGTCGGCGTTGTCGGGCCTCAGAGGTGCGGAAAATCGACTTTCATCAAGAAGTTCATGGAATGTGCGGTGATACCGAACATAAAGGACGAAAACGAGCTTAAAAGAGCCGTCGACGAGCTTCCTCAAAGTGCGGGAGGAAAGACCGTAATGACGACGGAGCCGAAATTCGTGCCCGAAAATGCCGTTTCGATAGACGTCGGGGCGGTTTCGCTGAAAGTAAAAATGGTTGACTGCGTCGGGTACAACGTCGAAGGAGCCGAAGGGGCGTTTGAGGACGGAAAAATGAGGGAGGTTATGACTCCCTGGAGCGAAAAACCCATGCCGTTCGACGAGGCGGCGGAACTCGGAACGAAGAAAGTCATATGCGACCATTCGACCGTTGCGGTTTTGGTGACGTGCGACGGTTCTTTCGGTGATATTCCCCGTGAAAATTTCGTCTCGGCGGAGGAGAGGGTGGTATCCGAGCTTAAGGCGGCGTCGAAGCCTTTCGTCACCGTTCTCAACTGCAAAGACCCCGAAAACGAAAATTCCGAAAAACTCGGCATGATGCTTGAGGAAAAATACAAAGCTCCCGTTGCACTTGTCAACTGCACCGAAATCGATATGGCGGATATCGAAAGCATTCTCGGTATGCTTGTTTTCGAATTTCCGATAAGCGAAGCGGAATATGTTATACCCGATTGGGTGTCGGCACTTGACAGCGCAAGCCCGATTTATTCGGCTGCCGTCAAAAGTGCGCTTTCATCGGCGAAAAAACTCTCGAAACTTTCGGATGCCGCCCGCATTGACGAGACGTCGGACGTCGGCGGATACGAGGTAACGCTGAAAACCGAAAAAATATCTCTCGGCGACGGCCGTGCCGTAATCGGCGTTTCGCTTGACGACGGTTTGTTCTATTCCGCAATAGGAGATGCGACGGGGTATGAGGTGAAAAACCGTGCCGATATAATGCAAAAGCTTTGCGAGACGGCGAAAGTCGCGGAAGAATACGAAAAATACGCATCGGCAATAGCGGATGTCGAGCGATGCGGTTACGGGATTGTCATGCCGTCGGTTTCCGACATGGAACTTTGCGAGCCGGAAATCGTGAAGCGTGAGGGGTCATACGGCGTCAGACTTCGTGCCGGAGCGACTTCGGTACATCTTATCAAAACGAAAATCGAGACCGAAATAAGTCCCATTGTCGGCACCGAGAAGCAGTCGGAAGAACTTGTCGGACACCTGCTTGAAGATTTCGAGAACGATTCCTCTTTGATATGGGATTCCAACATTTTCGGAAAAAGTCTTTACGAGCTTGTGAAAGACGGACTTCACGCAAAACTTCTGAATATGCCGGAGGATTCGAGAGGAAAAATCGCGGATACGTTATCGAGAATAATAAACGAGGGCAGTCAGGGTCTTATTTGCATTATTTTATAAAAAAAAGAGCGGCACACTTCAAAGCGAGGTGTGCCGTTCTTCGATTGCGGTATTTTGCCGCAGATTACGAAGTGTCGTTTATTTTATGAGGTCGAAAACCTGAGTGTTTCCGTCGGCATCGTATGCCGCAAGGACAAGAGCGTTGTCGTAGAGCTTGAAAGTCGCTTTATCGGCAATAAGCGCCTCGTCGGCGTTGTACGTCGCCGTCGTTTCGATAAGATTCGCAAGGTAAACGTCCGTTATCGTTTTTTGAACTCCTTCGATAACGGAGGCGTCCGTTCCTTCCTTGAACTTGATTATCGCAATCGTTCTTGCGCTGTTGGCTTCGGGGGAGGTTATGACATAGCTTTCGATTGCTTCGAGAGTTGCCTCGTCCTCAATGCCGTATTGATACATGAGAACGAAATCCGAGTTTTCGTCTTTGTCTGTCATTACGGTCGCATCGCCGAAATCGAGATTCGATGTGACGTTTTCGGCAGCGTTGTAAATATCCGCCGTGAGCACATTGGATGTTTCACCGCCGCACGATGCGAGAAGAAAGCAAACGGTGCAGAGCACGAGAAGTGCGGAAATAGCTGTTCTGAGTGTTTTTTTCATTTTAAATCTCCTGTAAAATCAGTTGCCCCAACCTTCGGTGAGCATATTTTTGATGTGCTTTTCGACGCATTCGATAATTACGACGTCCGCTTTCGAATTTAAAATATCTTTCTTGCTCATTCTGTAGCTCCAGTTGTATGTCGATTTGTAGAAGCTGTCCTTTAAGAAAGGAGTGAGAGCTACGGAATACGAGTCACGGAGGATATACATATTGGGTGCCGACTTATTCGAACGGTTTATGTATTGGAAATAATAGAGATGGTCGCTGTATCCGTCGTCCCAAGTATAGGTAAACGAGAACTGACCCCATTTATCTTTGTTTTGATAGCTCAAAAGGTCCGCCGTATTGTCGCTCTTGAGAGTATATACGGGGCCGATTTCGCTTGTCGAACCGTAGTAACCGAGATAATAAGCCTGATCTTTCATATAGGTTTCTTCGTAGTTTATCTGATATTCGTTTCTCGTGTGAAGAACGGCTTTCGGATAGTCCTTCTTTATTTCGTTCATAAGTGCCGTGTAAACTTCGAATCCGCCGTGATTGTTCCAATGCGTATCGGTTTTGTAATAGAGAAGCTTTTCGGGATTCGCATTCTTTGCGGCAAGGAGAGCGTCTCTGCCGTCGATAACCGTAATCCCTTTTTCACGCATCTTGTTTATTACCTGGTCGATTCTGCGGTACGATGCCATACTGTAATTTTCCGGCATATATTCGGGGTAAACCGAATTTTTGTTGGGAATAATCACAACGTAAAGTTTCATGCCGTTTTCTTCAATCCAGTTTTTCTGGTCGACGACTTTGCCGACGAGAGCTTCGAGTCTTTCCGGAATGTACTGCGACGTTCCGTCGTAGTCACCCATCGTATCGTTGCAGAAAAGGAAACCGTCGTAACCTATAATCGTTGTCGAATAGTCGGCATCTCCCGTCACGACGACGCCGGGATTCATGTTCGATTTCGAAATAACCGCTATGTTGAATTTTGCGCCTTTGGTTGTCGGAGTCCAACCGTTTGCGTCTTTGGCGTTTAAATCCATGAGAGGGTAGTGCTCCCATGCGGTCGACGTGTCCTCCGTCGCTTTGAGCGCATCCGCCGTGCAGTGAATTCTCACTGCGGACTGACCGGAGCTTCCGGAGTTTCCGCCCGATGAGCCCGAATTTCCGGAGTTTGACGAACCACCGCCCGATGAGCCCGAATTTCCGCCCGATACACTGACATCGACATCGACGTCGACGTTCGACGAGGGGCTTTGACTGCCGCCCGAATTTCCGTTTCCGCCGCTCGGTGCCGTTGTCGTTTCGGCTTTCGATTCCGCTTTGTCGGTTTCTTTATCGGTCTCCGCTTTGTCGGTTTCGGTGTCACTTGCGGCCTCCGTTTCGGTGTCGCTCACGGCGTCTGTCTCGGTGTCGCTTGCGGCATCGGTTTCCGTATCCGCTTCCGTTTCGAACGACGTCTCGGTGTCCGGTGTCGGCTCATTTTGCGTGACTTTGATGATAATCGGTGTAGCGATTGCCGCCGCAATTACGAGAATTGCCGCAATTCCGATTACAATCCCTTTAGTGCCCAAACTCAAAAAGAGAGCGGGCAGGGATTTGAAAAACGCTTTGATTTTTTCCATAAGTTCGGTACCCCTTTTAATACAGGATGTATGATAACTTTATTTTATAATAAAAATTATTCTTTTGCAACATTATAATTCAATGTTTTTCACATTTAACATTTTCTAAATATTTTCGCATCCGTGCCTGATAAATTCAAGCGATTTTTTAAGTGCTCCGACGTCGATTGAGCTTTCTCCCGTTATCCCCTGAGATTCGAGGGTGAAAGTGCCGTTGTATTTCAGATTTCGGAGACCGGAAAATACGGAGGAAAAATCAACCGTCCCCTCACCCGGATGGTAAACCGGGCGAAGATGTGAAAATTCCTTGAGACCTCCTATATAGTCGCTTATGTGAACGTGCTCCGTCCTTTCCGATACGGTGCGGTCTTGTAAAGTTTCCGATATCTGCCCGTGACATTTCGCAAAACGTGTGTCGAACACGAAGCCGCACTTTTCAAGCTCACGGGGCTTTATTTTCTTCAAATTCGAAAGCGGGTCCGCCTTTGCCGACGGGACGTTTTCGATAAGTATTTTTATTTTCGCTCTGTCGGCGGCCTCGCAAAGCTCCGAGAGCCATTCTATGTTGTATTCGACCGCATTGTCGGAGCTGAGTCCGCCCCAAAGGTGAAGCACAAGACGGCGTGAGCCTGCGGCGCATGATGCGAAAAGGTTGTTTTCGAATAATTCGAAAGCTTTCCTTTTCAGTTTCTCGCTTTCCGAAACGGAATCTTTTCGTATTACCGCCGCATCGGAAAGAATTGTTCCGACTTCCTTGTCGCAGTGCGTGACGGGAAAATTCACTCCCGCACTTAGAAATTCTCCGACTGTTTTTTCAAGCGAGCGGTAGTAAAGCGGAATCATCATAAGCTCCGCTCCGTCGCAAAATCCCGAATCTATGAGGTAGGGAATAACCCTTTTTACTTCATCTTTATTGTAATTGTTCCTTTTTTCGACGATAGCTCCGGTCGAAAGGTAAATTTCATTGTTCATTTTATCACCCCCGAATATAATATCACACCGAAAGTTAAAAATCAATAGATTACGTCTTGATTTAATTTCGATAATATGGTAAAATTACAGAAAAGCAAGGAGGTGCGACATGATTTCGGATGAGAATGAATTCATAAGCCTGTTATACCCCGACAGGGAAAGCGCAAAGCGTGCCGGATTCGAAAGCGGCGTTATTCGCTCACTCGGTATGGGAGACTTTTTCAGAACATCGTTGCCGCTTGAGAATTATCTTTCGTGCGACGCCGAAACAGTAGCATACAGGCAGGAAACGGTTAAAGATTTGACCGAGTGCCCCGAAATTTTCGATGCTTTCGTCAAATGCATTCCGATTTTGAAAGATATAGCGGAACTTCGCTCCCTTTCCGACTCCGACGCCGAAAGTTATCTTTACAGTATAACCGAAGCGGAGCTTTATATAACCCTTCTCGAAACGCTCTCCGAAGGAATTCTTCCTTACCGTGACAGGCTTTGCGGTCGGGGAATGAAGAAGCTTTGCGACAGAACGGAACTTCTCACCGAAAGCGAGCACTACAAAAAGATAAATTCCGCGCTTAACGTTTTGACAGGCAGAGTTAGAGATATAAAAAGCGTGTGTCTTGCCGTGAACCTTGACGGGACTCTCAAGCCCGAAAGTGCGGGGCTTGTTTCGGTAAACGATAAAAAATATACCTTTTCCGGTGCCGTCGAAAGAATTCTCAAAGTCGATTTTTCAAAGGACGACAACCGCTGTATAGCTCCGATGACCCCTTTTTACAAAAATTTCGGAGAAGCGGAAAGCTCCGCCATGAGAATAGCACTCAACAATGCGCTTTCGACCGTTTTCAAGGGCGATTTCAAGGCATGGAAGAATATAGTAAAGACTTACGTCCTCGAAAACACCGATTTTCTGACGGAGCTTCTTCCCGAATGCGAAATTCTTCAAAAAGCGGTTGAGTTTATAAAAAAACTCGAAGAAAGAGGCATTAAAACGTCGTACCCCGAAATAAAGCGGGACTTTGAAAACGCTTTTTCGGCGACGGAACTTATAAACCCCGTAACGGCGCTGAAAGTCGACGGTGAAATCGTCGGAAACGATATCGAATTCGATGAAAATGCGGGAATTTACGTTGTCACGGGACCGAACAGAGGCGGCAAATCCGTTCTCACGTGCGCTGTCGGCTGTGCTTTCGTTATGGCTCATCTCGGAATGCCCGTTTGCGCCGAAAAAGCCGAAATGTCGCTCTGCGACGGGATTTTTTGCCATTTTCCCGACGGTGCTGAAGATACGACGGGCAAAGGCAGACTCGGCGAAGAATGTGACAGACTTTCGGAAATTCTGTCGGCTGTTACCGAAAAAAGCGTCGTTCTTCTCGACGAAACCCTTTCGTCGACGGGCTCGGTCGAAGCGTCATGCATTGCCGCCGAAGTCGTCTCGGCGCTCAGCGTCATAGGTTGCCGCTGCATTTTCTCAACTCACCTTCACACTCTCGCATCTCAGATTTCGGAGATAAACGAGAGGTGCGTGCCTCTCGGCGGACGGAAGGTCGACAGCCTCGTTGCCGAAGTCGAAAACGGCAAGCGGAGCTTCAAACTCAGAAGGGCGGCACCCGTCGGAAAGAGCTTTGCGGCGGATATTGCGGATAAATACGGGCTCTCATTTACCGAAATAATGAAGAAAAGGGAGCCGAAACAATAAAATTTTCTCAAAAAACATAAAAAAACGAAAAAACTATTGATTTTTCAAAAGTATTATGGTATACTAAATAATGCTGATTTGAATTTATGATTTTAACGCTGTATTGGAGGTGTAATTATGGCAAAGTGCAGTATTTGCGGAAAGGGCGTTACATTCGGTAACACTGTGTCCCACTCACATCGCAGATCCAACAGAGCTTGGAAGCCCAACATAAGAAAAGTTAAGGCCGTTGTCAACGG
>CAYXMB010000065.1:0-7531 GCA_964466085.1 uncultured Ruminococcus sp. | reverse complement strand
CGGTCGGATTTTCCTTTGGGGTCAAAGTCCGAGCCGCCCTTGCCGCCGCCTATCGGCAAACCGGTAAGCGAATTCTTAAATATCTGCTCAAAGCCGAGAAATTTAATAATACCGAGATTTACGGAAGGGTGAAGTCTTATACCTCCCTTATAAGGCCCTATGGCACTGTTAAACTGTACTCTGTATCCGGTATTGACGTGAACTTGCCCGTTATCGTCAATCCACGGAACACGGAACTTAATCTGTCTTTCCGGATTGACTATTCTTTCAAGAAGAGCATCTTTTCTGTACGACGCCTCATTTGCTTCAACCACAGGCCGAAGCGATTCAAGCACTTCTTTCACAGCCTGATGAAATTCAGGCTCATTCGGATTTTCTTTGACAACCCTGTCAATTACTTCATCAACGTAAGACATATTTTCCCTCACTGTACAATAAATTCAGTCAACGGCACTCCGAAATCAAAAAACGTGCAATTGAGTTTTTAGCAAATCAAAACAAAGAAAGACGCATTAACGAGTACCGTTAAATGCGCCTTGCCCGTGCGGTTCAAACTCACCCGAACGCATCTTTAAAAACAAATCGCCTTAACTGTTTGAATTATACACCTTCAAGCAGTATTTGTCAACCGACTTTGCATATTTTTTATTCGAAACTTGCATTTTTCTCCGAAAAATCCTGTTTTTCCCCTCTGTCATGCAAGAAATCCCCCGAATACCTCCAAACAGTTTTTGCCGAAAGATAGTTTTTATACGAAATCCCCGCAAGTTACTCGCCTTTTTACGACTTTAAGTAATCTTCTTCGTTAGTAAAAGTCGTGCGATATTCGCCGAGTGTTTCGCTTATTTTCACTTGACAGTCGAGCGGGCAATCGAAAATTCGGTAAGAGTTAAACGACGTTTTTTTCAACAGTTCGAAATCTATATCCGGACTGTATTCAAATACGATTTCCGAGCCGCTTACCGACTCAAGATAAGGCAACGACGAAATCGAATTTCCGTAAAATGCCAAATATTTGTAACTTACTTTTGTCGGTATAACCAAGTCGGTTATTTCATTATGACTGAGATCAAGTGTAACATATGAGGACTCTTCGGAAAAATTAACGGAAACCGTAGATTTTATCTTGTTATTTGACAGGTTCAAAAAATTCAGATTTTTTAAGTTTGCCAAAGGAGATATGTTGTCAATCGAATTATTCGATGCATTGAGAAAGGTAAGACCCTTTAAATTGCGAAGCGGCTCAACCGATACAATCCCGTTTCCGCTTATATCCAATTCATTAATCACAGTGCACTTTTCCAAAAAAGATATATCGCTTATTTCGTTTTCGGCAATGTAAAGTCTTCTGAGGTTTTCTTTCGATTTCTCCAGAAATGACATATCGGAAACCGAATTACCGCTTAAATTAACTTCGGTAAGCAAGGTTGCATTTATCAATCCGTCAATGTTTTCGATTTTGTTGTTTTCGGCTTTGATTTTTTTCAGCGATATACTGTTTTCAAGACCTTCAAGCGACGTAAGCTTATTGTTATCAACCGAAATCTCACTGATCGATTTACACGACGACAAAGAAGAAATTGTTTCGATTTCATTGTCGGATATATAAAGTTCCGTAACAGAAGTGCAGTCTGACAGGAAAGATATATCCGAAACTTTGTTGGATGCAAATTCAAGGTGCTTAATTTGGGTAAAATCTTTCAGAAAAGATATATCCGATACCGAACAGCGGTTAAAAGACAAAGACTCCAGTTGTCCGCTCAGAGAAGCAAGCGGGGTCAGCTC
Source organism: uncultured Ruminococcus sp. (assembly GCA_964466085.1). Classification (GTDB taxonomy): domain Bacteria; phylum Bacillota; class Clostridia; order Oscillospirales; family CAG-272; genus RUG14199. Next base: position 5,746 of record CAYXMB010000065.1, on the reverse strand, counting down.
GGTCAGTAATTCATTGTCATCAAGTTTTAAGCTTTTGATATTGACCTCTTCGAAATTCACCTGAGCTAAAATATCATCCGTAATACCGCAATTTGAGAGTTCCAACTTAAAGTCGACGCTTTCAAATAAAATCTCAAGTTTTTCGAGAGGAAATCGGCAGTTTTCAAGAGTTAACGTGCCGAGCTTTTTACATTCGGTCAAATTTTTTAAATCTGCGTATGTAAGCTCCGTATCTTTCAGTGAGATAAAACCGACGGATTTATCGTAGCGTTGTCCGGCTATCGTAACGTGCCCCATGATATTAAAAACAACAGACAAGAGCACGGCAACCGTAAATATTGCCGCAATTGCCGCAAATATAATTCTTTTTTTAACACCGTGACGCACGATCGCTTTCGGCAAGCGGTTATTGTTCTTTGTCGACCTGACCTTTTCGGGATTCGACATTTTCAAGGAAATTTCATCATTCGGTATTCCGATCGCATCATCCTCTTTGCTTTCCGAATTATTTTTTATATTATCGGGTGTTTCTTCTTTTTCAAAAGGACTTCCCACAGTGTCTGTGCTTTCCGAAGTTTTCGCCTGCGAAATCGCACTGTTATTTTCAGTCGATTCCGTCCCGATAACCGCTTTTATTCTGGTTATCATTTTTTCAATTGCCTGCGCTTTATTTTCGTAAGCCGCATACCGCTGAACGTTTGACAGATAGAAATTGAAATCATCTTTCAGAGGGCAATCTTCCAGCACAAACGGTAAAATCATTTTTTCGCTGTTAATAGCCTGATCAAGTTCTCTCGGAACCCATTTTGAAAGCTGTGACTTCTCGGAAAGTATCAATACAAAAACTTTTGCGGCACGTATCGCCTGCGGTATTTCAACAGCGTAGCTGGAGCCGCCGGGAATGCTCAGCGGAGCCATCCAACACGATATGCCGTTAGTCTCGAGAGTTGTCTTTACCCAATTTGCCTCGTCGAATTCTTCGGTTTTATAGCTTATAAATACATCTGCCATTATGTAACCCTCTTTTATATCGTTTTATGATAACACAGTCTAACCGTCTTGTTTTTTAACAAGTCGCATTCAAAATATTTCAAGTTCAATACAGAACGGCAATTCATTCATGTTTTTTCGATTCCGCTTCTTTAGCTAAACTCGTTATATAATCAAGCAAAAGGTAGTTTTTTAATTCCGGATATTTTGAAATCAAAAGAGTAGTCACCCAAGACTTGTCCGAGTTATCTTTTTTCGACATTTTACGTATGTTACCGAAACAAAATACATACAACAAAACAAGGAACACCAAAAATACTATTAAATAAACCAAGCCGCTCATACTCGCACAATAATCATAGAACCCATGCGTGACTATCGGAAGCAAAATGCACCCCGCTTTTTGGTCAGCCAAAGGAAATTCCGGTTTCCAGCTACCGTAAACCGTAATAACTCCATTTTGAAAAAGCTCATTTTCTTTCTCTTTTGCTTTCTCGTAAAGATGCCAATAACTGTAGAAATACCCCATAATCACCGCATTAAACATGTGTCCGGGCACCGCTGTTACCGCACGTACCAAAGCGTTTATCCAACCGTTGCTAAGAACGTACATAACGTTTTCAAAGGCCGCAAATCCAAGCGAAACGAAAACAGCATATACAATACCGTCAAAAAGGCTGTTAAAATTCTTGTTTTTTCGCGTGATAAAAAACATCGCCAGGAATTTCAATCCTTCTTCGACAAGCGCGACTCCGACAAAATTACGAAAAATTTGGTATATTCTGTAACCTATACCTGACAAAACCAATTCGCCGTTGTATTCTGTGGCAAATAAAGTGAAGAACTTATCGATTACCCAAAGAAGCACAGATTCGATGTAAGAAGCGGGGATGCACGCTAAAGCCCCCAACCCGAAAAGTGCAAAAAGCAATCCGACGGGTTCTTTTTCGGCTCTGTCTTTTATAAAAATATACACGCATAAAACAATTGCGGGGATCAGTGCGGCACACACTAACAGTACCTTTTCAAAATCCATATTTTCTCCTTTAAACCGTGTTGAAAATCCAATATAAATACAAGCCTATAAAACGGTTAAATATCCTGCACTTGCCGAGCGGAACAATGTCGGTTTTATGCACATCAAATGTGTATCTCAAATTTTATTTACATTATTGCGGACGTGCGGCAAATATTTTCGAGACTGTCCCGTTAAAGCAATCGGATTTTTATCGTTCTATTTAATTATAGCATTGCTTGCTCACATTGTCAACTAAACATCGACATCTTTTTCGAACTCCATTCACAATTTCAAATATATTAGTTCTATTTCACTTTTATTATTCACCGTTTTTCTTCGGTGTCGGAAAACGAATTTTGTTTTTTTACTTGATTTCGGTGCGAATGTATTGTATACTATTATAGAAATTGTACTTTCCGAAAGGATCTGCTATGAAGAAGGTAATTAAAAACAAATTCGTTCTCGTTACCCTTGCAATTTTGATTTTAATTCCGACTGTCGTTGCGATAGTGAATTACAACCATCAAAAAAACGGGCCCGTCGACGTTAAAAGCGTTGCGTCTATGGTTATGAGTGACGTTAACGGCACCGAGTATTCTTTCACGAAGAACGATGAAGTCGGTGAATCGATGATTAACCTTTTCGTTGAAATAAATGCTTCTTTGGACGAGGTCGCAAAGCTTCCCGATCCCCTCATGGGCAAGGCGTTTTATCTTGTTAAAATGTCAAACGGAGTCAACGAAAGCGAATATCAGTATTACTTCGATTCGGCAAGCACGGAGGCTTACTGTGTCGACAGCGAAGGAAAAGCTTTTAAAATAGGCGAAAGCGCATGTGCAAAATTTTTGAGGTGTGCTTATTCATCGAGCATTTATCCGGATTCCGCCGTGCCGACACTTCACATTTCGGGAAGCGACGACGTCGTGAAGCCGAATGAAGCGGTATGGAAATACAAAAACTACGACGGCGAATTTGCCGAAGTCGACTGTTCGAATTATGTAATCTCCGACAGAGCGATTTACAGCGCCGACGGAGGAATCACTTTGGATTTCAACGTTGAACCCGACTTTTTCTCGGTTAAAATCGAAAACGAAAGCGACGGTAAAGTTCTTTTCGATGATATGTATGAGAATATTTCAAATCTCAAGTTCGACTCGGCATCGCAAGTCAATATAACCGTCAGCGCAAAATGGTATGAAGATTCCGAAAGAGGCTTTTACGGTGAGCAAAGTTTCAGTTTCGGAGCCGACATTTCGGCACCGGCAGAATTTTATCTCGGCGTAAATGAAATCAATCTCGGTGAATTCGTTGCGGTCACTGCACATAACATTAAAAACCCCGACAGCATTAAATTCACAATCGAGCCCGATATCGGATACACTCCGAAATTCTATCTCGACGGTGATAAGGCGTATTCCTATATTCCCGTATCTATGGACCAAAAAGCAGGTAACTATAAACTGACCTTTACATATGGCGGCGCATCTCAGGAAATATCTCTCACGGTCAATGAAAAAACTTACAGAAAGAGCGATTACCGGGCTTCGGCGGAAAAATCGGCACTCTACTCATCGGATAATATCAAAGTCGCAAACGATGCCCTCCTCTCCGTATTCCAAAACGGGGAAGCGACAAGATATTATGACAATACCGATTTTATAAAGCCTTTTGAAGATAATAACATAAACAGATACTTCGGCAGACTTTACACAGTCACCGAAACAGGAGAAGTTTTCCGTCAGGTCGGAGTTGAATATGCGGCAAAAACGGGAGACGACGTCAAAATAACGGCAAAAGGCTCTGTTGCGTATGTCGGAGAAACTTCGATAACCGGCAAGATTGTAATCATTGAGCACGGATACGGACTTAAAACCGTATATTGCCACCTGTCCGAAATTTCGGTATCCGTAGGCGACGTTATCGAAAAAGGCGGAGTTGTCGGAAAATGCGGTGAAACCGGATTTACAAATACAGCCGGTCTCTATTTCGGAATGTATGTCGGCGACGTTGCGGTTTGCCCTTACGCAACTTGGCGTGACGGCGATTGGATGACGGTTCCTTTCCACGAATAATATTTTATATCGGCGGCATGTCTTATTAACAGACATGCCGCCGTAACATTTCACACCCGTAAAAATCGGAGCAAAACCGATTAACATTATGAAGCAATAGAATAAGAATTTTTCAAAGAGGACTTGACCGAAAGCTTTTACATAAGCAACCGACTCAGTCCCCTTTTTTACGCATTGCAGAGTTTCATAATAAATATTCTCTCATTTTAAATTTTGGCATCACGATCACAAAATAATATTCGAACGGTGTAATTACACAATGCCACAAGGCGTGTCACATTATCGCAAGTCCGCAAAAAGCAAAGAAACCCGAAACCGTCGCCTGCCGACAATAATTTCGGATTTCTCTCTTTTGCGGTTGGTTGCAAAGCAAAATTGCAACTCTGAACTTTACGATTCTGAAATGCGCTCCATAATTAACTCTATACAATCGGCGATCTTCACCGTACCTACACCGAATATGCAGGTATGAGGCGTATCATTTATCGATTTTGTCCAATCTGATGAGATGCTCTCTCCCATTTTCCAGGTATTGAACCGATGGTTGCTCCGTTGCAATCCGTACCAAAACCCGTTTCCGCTCTCATTAGTCGATGGGTGCGATATTGCTTATCAAAGCGGCATTTGATTCCGCATTAATACTTAAAGCGGAAATAAAAATGATATAATTATCAAGTTTTCTTACGCAAATAGTATTTGCATAAGTCTCGTACCCGTTGTTAAGTTCGCATTCCGCTTTTAAATAAGTATAACCGCCTATGATTATTTCGGAATAAGCGTCGGGCAGATTATACGTAATCCCCGAAACACTTTCGAATGATTTCATTGCCGAGTCAAGATATTTTTCTTCGTCATACAGCGGAAAAGCAGGCAATTTTTCATAACAAATATAAATCAAGCTCGCCGCTTCATTCGAAATAAAATATGCACCGCACTCCGTTACTGAATTTTCGGCAGTGGAGTACATATCGGAATCTGCATTTGAAAATCCTTCGGGGAGAGCAAATTCAATGTCCGCCCATTCGTTTGTGTAAACGGAACCGTCAAAAGTACCTTTGGTATACTCTGCTTCGACTTTATTGGTTTCTTCGGTTTCGTCTCGGTTGCTCTCATCACAAGAGGAAATTTCCGTATCACCGGTATTTAAATCATAATAACCCGTATCATCGGTATCGGTATATTCCTGATTTTGAAAAAATTTTCCTACAAGTATACCGATTCCGACAAGCACAATTAAAGCAGCCGCAACAATTCCGATAATCAACCCGGTTTTCTTTTTCTTAGGCTGCTGCGGAACCTGCGAGTTACATTCTCGGTTTATCAAATTCGGTTGACCGTACTGATTTTGATTACCGTCGGCTTGTCCGGAATAATTTTCACCCGATTGCGGTTGCTGATTCAATGCAACAAAATCGGATCCGCCGCACATGTGGCAAAAGTTTACTTCGCTCGGAACAACAGCCCCGCACTTTTTACATTGTTTGTTCATTTTTATTACCTCGTGGTATATAAATTATATTTTTAAATTCGTTTTCGGCAGTACTTTCTAAATCGTTTCATAATATCATAACAGACCCGCACAACAACGTTACTTGACACATTACCCATCCCGGCTCTGCAAATTATGATATGATCTGAACTAATTCTTTCCGATTTTGAGTTCCTA